>NZ_CP096424.1:4200000-4262500 GCF_053903065.1 Bacillus sp. AK031
CAGACTTTCGTCCATTGCGGAAGATTCCCTACTGCTGCCTCCCGTAGGAGTCTGGGCCGTGTCTCAGTCCCAGTGTGGCCGATCACCCTCTCAGGTCGGCTACGCATCGTCGCCTTGGTGAGCCGTTACCTCACCAACTAGCTAATGCGCCGCGGGTCCATCTGTAAGTGGTAGCTAAAAGCCACCTTTCCACTTTTCCTCATGCGAGGAAAAGAAATATCCGGTATTAGCCCCGGTTTCCCGGAGTTATCCCAGTCTTACAGGCAGGTTACCCACGTGTTACTCACCCGTCCGCCGCTGACTTCAGGGAGCAAGCTCCCATCAGTCCGCTCGACTTGCATGTATTAGGCACGCCGCCAGCGTTCGTCCTGAGCCAGGATCAAACTCTCCGATAGAAGTTTGACTTGCTCATTTGCTATTTTTAAAGTGTTAGCAACTTTGTAAGAACTTTGTTCTTACTAGAATTAACGTTGACGTTTTGTCTTGTTTTGTTCAGTTTTCAAGGTTCAATCTGTTTCGCCGCTCGTTTTTGGCGACTTAATTATCTTACCATTTCTCCGAAGCTGAGTCAACAACTTTTTTGAAAAAGTTTTTCGTGTTGTCCGCCTTGTTTTGCGGCAACGAATAATAATATACCATCTATTTAAAACTCGTGCAACACTTTTTTTGAAATTAAATTAAAAACTCCGGCTGACAACAGCCGGAGTTAACAAAATCAGTCTCTATGACGCATTAACGGGAATAATAGAACATCACGGATTGAAGGAGAGTTGGTCAGAAGCATCACCAGGCGGTCGATCCCGATTCCAAGACCGCCAGTTGGAGGCATGCCGTATTCCAAAGCTTCGATGAAATCGTCATCCATCATGTGCGCTTCTTCGTTTCCTTCTTCTCTTTCTTTCAACTGGGCCTCAAAACGCTCTCTTTGATCAATAGGGTCATTTAACTCTGTAAATGCGTTTGCATGTTCACGGCCGACTATGAATAGTTCGAAACGGTCAGTGAAACGGCCGTCCTCGTCATTCTTTTTCGCAAGCGGAGAGATTTCTACCGGGTGTCCATAGATGAAGGTAGGCTGGATTAGCTTGTCCTCCACCTTTTGCTCAAAGAATTCATTTAAGATATGTCCGTACTGCATAGTTGGCTTAACTTCGATGCCATGATCTTTGGCAAGCTGATGAGCTTCTTCATCAGTCATCTCTTTCCAGAAGTCTGCGCCTGTATGTTCTTTTACGGCATCTGCCATATGAAGACGAGTCCATTCTGGTTCAAGGTTAACTTCATAGTCACCGTATTGAACCGTTGTCGAACCAAACACTTCTTTTGCAATGTGGGCAATGAGGTTTTCCGTCAGAGCCATGATATCACGGTAGTCCGCATAAGCTTCATACAATTCAATCATTGTAAATTCCGGGTTGTGGCGTGTGGACACTCCCTCATTACGGAATACACGGCCGATTTCATATACTTTCTCCATGCCGCCGACAATCAGCCTCTTTAAGTGAAGCTCAATGGCGATACGCATGTACAATTGCATATCAAGGGCATTGTGGTGGGTAATGAACGGACGGGCAGACGCTCCCCCTGCGATAGCATGCATCATTGGTGTTTCTACTTCAAGGTAACCATTGTTATCAAGGTACCTTCTCATAGACTGAATGATTTTACTGCGGGCAATGAACGTTTCTTTGCTTTCCTGGCTTGTAATAAGATCAAGATATCTTTGGCGGTAACGCTGTTCAACATCTTTAAGGCCGTGGAATTTTTCAGGAAGCGGTCTTAACGCTTTGGCAAGGAGGGTGAATTGTTTTGCCTTGATGGACAACTCTCCCACTTTTGTTTTGAAGACGGTTCCTGTCACACCGACAAGGTCTCCAAGGTCGGCTGTATTGAAAATTTCATACTCTTCTTCACCGACACCATCTTTACGGACGTATAGCTGAATTTGGCCGGCAAGGTCCTGAATGTGAGCGAAGCCCGCTTTTCCTTTTCCGCGTTTTGTCATGATTCTTCCTGCCATCGTCACTGAAACTTCTTTCTCTTCCAGTTCCTCTTTCGTGAAAGAATCATATTGTTCTTTGATTTCTTGAGAAGTATGTGAACGGTCGAAACGCTTTCCGAATGGATCTAACCCTTTTTGACGGAGGTTTTCCATCTTTTCACGTCTCACCCGCAGCTGGTCGTTTAATTCTTCGTGACTCATTCTCATTCACTCCTGTTCTATCTGCTAGTTTTTATATTAAATTAGCCTATATGATTTTATACCATACTATTTTACACAATATATGTATTTCGAACACCCCTAAAGGTCTATTTATTGCAAAAAGCTTGTTTTTAAGCTTACTCTGTTTGGGCTTTGCTGCTAAAAGAAGAGCTATCTTTGACTATCACCATCAAGGTAAGCTGCTGCATAAAGCCGAAGGTGAGTTCCCCGGAACCGCCCACCGTCCAGGCAAAAAAATAGGACCGGCAGCATGAAAGCTTCCAGTCCTTACGATGTATCCGGCGTTCGATTGCCTTGCTTTTTCTTTAGCTTGCTTCATTAACGAGCTCATGAGTTCACAATCGTAAATGGCAATTCACTAAGCTATCTATCATCAGAAGGATCCAAGTCTTCCCGAGGTATTCCCAGGATTTCTGCTACATTACCGAGAAATTCCTCCGTAGGCAGGCGGCTGCCTCGTTCTATTTCTCCAAGGACAGATACTGATATACCCAACTTCCGGGCCAGCCCTTCTTGTGTTAAACCTTTTAACTTTCTGAATGCACGTATGCGTCTTCCCCACTTATCTGTTTCCATAACCGAACTCCTTCTTTATCAGGTATTTCATCTAGAAGAGCACTCATAGAGGTATCCAGCTTAGGATGTTTGATTGTCTGGGACAGTTCCGCCAGCGGCACGAGCACAAAAGCCCGCTCATGCATGCGTGGATGAGGAACAATAAGTTTCTCTGTTTCAATATTTTCTTGATTATAGAGTAAAATGTCAAGGTCAATTATTCTCGGCCCCCACCTGAACTCCCGCTCTCTCCCAAGGTCCTTTTCGACTTGGAGGCATTGGCGCAGAAGTTTTTCCGCAGAAAGTGAAGTGGTGATTTCCAGAACTAAATTCAAGAATTCACCTTGTTCCGTAAATCCTACCGGCTCCGTTTCGTAAATCGAAGAAACCTTCATTACCTCTATGTCGTGATGGTGATTTAAAAGTTTAATAGCCTCTTTCAGATAGTTCTCCCGGTTTCCTACATTGGAGCCCAATGACAGGTATGCTGTGTTTTTCATATTAACGCCCCCTGGTAATTTCAACAGCTACCGAACGATAATGTCCCGGTATCGGCGGGTCCGGTTTGATGACTTCAATTGTACAGGTTTCCACCTTTGAAAAATCAAAGAGGATCTTTTCAGCCAGCTTCTCGGCCAATGCTTCCAGCAATTTATATGGTTCTCCCTCGACAATCTCTTTGCAGACTGAATATACTTCTCCGTAATTGACAGAATCGTCCAGTTCGTCACTTTTACCCGCTTGGGATAAGTCGAGTTGCAGAGAAAGACTGACCCTGAACCTTTGGCCGAGTTTCGTCTCTTCAGGGAAGACTCCATGGTACCCGTAAAATTCCATATCGCTGACTTTGATTTTATCCACTGCATTCACCCTTTCCCATCATCGCATCCATCATGACAGCCATTCTTTTGATTTCCCTGACATCATGGACACGAACAATCTGGCAGCCTTTCTGTATTCCGAAGCAGACAGTTGCCCCTGTCCCTTCCATTCTTTCTTCCACCGGAAGGTCGAGGATGGCGCCGATCATCCGTTTGCGGGAAGTTCCAAGCAATACCGGGTATCCCAAATCAACAAGCATGTCCAGCTTTCTCATCATTTCAAGGTTGAGTTTAAGGTCTTTTACAAATCCGATACCTGGATCGAGAATGATATTCTCCCTCGGTATTCCCGATTTGATGGCAATATCAATGCTTCCTCCAATATCCTGAAGTACATCACTGATAAAATCCCCATAATCCATGTTATCCCGGTTGTGCATCAGAATGATAGGCGCTTTGAACTCTGCAGCCACTGCAGCGATTTCCGGCTCCTTCTTAGCACCCCAGACATCATTAATGATATGCGCTCCTGCTTCCAAGGCTCTTCTTGCAGTTTCAGCTTTATAGGTATCAATGGAAATCGGTACAGCCACTTCTTTCGTTAAGGCTTCTATGACAGGACATACTCTTGCAATTTCCTCTTCTTCAGTGACAGGTTCATGGCCGGGGCGGGTCGACTCTCCGCCTACATCAATGATATCCGCTCCCTGGCTTACCATTTCTTTAGCACGTTTCACCGCCTGTTCAACAGCATTGAATTTTCCTCCATCCGAAAAGGAGTCAGGTGTAA
Source organism: Bacillus sp. AK031 (assembly GCF_053903065.1). NCBI lineage: Bacteria > Bacillati > Bacillota > Bacilli > Caryophanales > Bacillaceae > Bacillus > Bacillus sp. AK031. The sequence continues at coordinate 4,204,391 of NZ_CP096424.1, forward strand.
TATTCAAAATCCCCATCAAAAGGGTTCTTTTGCCATAATCCAGCTCATATGGTCCGGCTTTGATGATCTTTGATGCCATCTTACTCAGCCCCCCTGCAGTTCTTTTTTTGAAAATAAAACTTTAGAATCCCGTTCATAATGTCTATATAACCTCTTGGTAACAGGTCCATTTTCACCTGGGTATGGTTTACCGGAAAAACCATTGACCGGAATGATTTCCTGTACTGAGTTTGTAAAGAAGGCTTCACTCGCGTCGAGTAGATGTTCCGGCTTATATAACCCTTCTTCAACTGTGATTCCTGATTTTTTCGCCAGTTCAATGATATACTCCCTTGTTATCCCGTTCAATATTCCAGTCTCCAGTGCAGGGGTATAAAGCCGGCCTTCAGATACCCAGAATATATTGGAGGTGATGCCTTCCGCGATATAACCGGCTCTTGTTAGAAACAGGCCTTCTTTTCCTGGGTCATCCCCTATTTCTCTTTTGGCCGCTATGTTATTGAAATAATGATGCGATTTCAGCCTGGTTGAGGTTTCGGGAGTATTCCTCGCCAGCTTTAGCAGCACAGCTTCCTTTTCCCTTAAAGGATTCAGCACGGGAAGTTCTTTTTGCAGCAAGAGAACATTCGGCGCGTCATAAGGGGCCGTTCTAAGACCGATTTCACCTTCCCCTGCAGAAATGTTCAAACGCAGATATGAATCTGCCAGCTTGTTTTTCCCAGAGAGTTCAGTTATCACCGCCTGAACGTTCAATTCATCAACCTCAAGCTTGATATTCAAGGTATCCAGCCCTTTTTGGAGCCGATCAAGATGATCTTCCAGAAGAAAGGCATGCCCGTCATAAGTCCTCATGGTTTCAAACAAGCCCATTCCATATAAAAAGCCATGGTCAAAAGGCGAAATCCGGACTTCATCTTTATGGATTATCTCACCGTTCAGGTAAACGTACACTTTAAGCCCCTCCCCTTAGACAGTTAAAGGTGCCCTCTTATAATTTTTCAAAAAATTCGCCAAAAGTTCTTTGCCTTCTTCGGTAATAATCGACTCAGGATGGAATTGAACACCTTCAATCGGATATTGTTTGTGACGTAAAGCCATGATTTCCCCATCCGCTGTTTCCGCGGTGATTTCCAGGCATTGGGGCATTGTCTCTTTTCTGACGATCAAGGAATGGTACCGCCCTGCCTGGAACGGATTGGACAATCCTCCGAAAATCGTCTTTCCATCATGGGTGACAGCTGATGTTTTTCCGTGCATCATTTTCTCCGCTTTCACCACATCGCCTCCGAACACTTGGGCAATCGCCTGATGTCCGAGACAAACACCGAAGATCGGTATCTTGCCGGCAAAGTATTCGATTGCTTTGAGGCTGATGCCTGCTTCATTAGGAGTACAAGGGCCTGGAGAGATCATCAGGTAATCCGGAGACAGAAGCTCGATTTCTGCCAGATTGATTTCATTATTTCTTTTTACTACAATTTCTTCACCAAGTTCTCCTAAATACTGAACGATGTTATATGTGAACGAATCAAAGTTGTCAATCATTAGTATCATTTGCCTGCTCCTTCTGCCAGTTCTTTTGCTTTCCAAACGGCTTTTGCCTTTTTCAGGGATTCCTTATATTCATGTTTGGGATTCGAATCAATCACGACTCCTGCTCCCGCCTGAATATGAGCTTGTCCATTTTGGGCAAACAGCGTTCTGATGACGATATTCAATTCCATATCCCCATTAAATCCGATCCATCCGATTGAACCTGTGTAGATACCCCTTCTGACCGGTTCAAGTTCTTCGATGATTTGCATTGTCCTCACTTTAGGCGCTCCCGTTATTGTTCCACCAGGGAACACAGAACGGATCAAATCCTTCCCATTCTTATTATTCGCTATCGTTCCTCTGACGTTTGAAACGATATGCATAACGTGTGAGTATTTTTCGATAACCATAAATTCATTCACTTCCACGCTGCCATATTGACAGACCCTGCCGAGGTCGTTTCTTTCCAAATCCACTAGCATGACATGTTCAGCCCGCTCTTTTTCATTTTGAATCAGTTCATCTGCAAGCCTTCTGTCTTCCTCTTCATTTTCCCCGCGCGAGCGAGTACCGGCTATCGGTCTGGTACTCACCTCTGACCCTTTCTTTTTGACAAGGAGCTCAGGGGACCCTGATGCAATTTGAAAGTCAGGTGTGTGGACATAGCTCATATATGGGGAAGGGTTCAACTCTCTCAACTTTCGGTAAATGCCATAAGGTGACGCTGCCAAAGGCTGGGATTGCCTAACAGACAGGTTAACCTGAAACACATCTCCTTCACTGATATAAGACTGAATCCTTTCCACCGCCGAGATAAACTCCCCTTCATTCATCGAGACTGATCGTTCTGCATGAGAAGGCACTGCTGCAGAAGCTTCTCCAGGCGCCTGTTGTGATAATGCATTTTTCCAGGTACTGATGTATTGTTCGAAGGTATCCATCCCGGTAGAATGGGCCATCAGCCAGATTTGTTCTGTCTCATGATCGAATACCGCCCATTGATTAAACACCATGAAATAAAGATCGGGTGTTTTTAAGTCATCTTCCGCCTTGTTTCCGAGCTCTTCGATTTGACGGGCATAATCATAACTGATAAAACCCATGGCTCCGCCTTGAAAATCCGGGAGGCCGGGGTCCCTTTTCAAGTGCGGGGTCTGAAGGCGGCTGTATAAAACATCCAATGGATCACCATCAACGGCCTCTGTATTTCCTTGTTCCCTTATTTCCGTTCTCTTATCCTTCGATTCTATAATTGTAACCGGATCGAACCCGGCTATACTGTAGTTTCCGCCTCTTCCGCTTTCAAGAAGAATATGATGGCTCTTGTCAGCTGTTACCTTTTCATACGCCTGAAAAAAGCCAGCCTTTGAAGATGATAGAAGTTCATAATGAAGTCGATTAGTATCCACGGATGGTTCACTCTCCTAGTTTTTCTCTTCTACCATCATACATGAAGTCCTGACGTGTTTCATAGTCCAAAAAACATCGCTGTTTTACTCAGCAATAAACCCTTCATAGCGTTACTGATATTTTAAACTGCAAAAAAATTGACCAGGAAATAATCCCTGGTCACCATTTTCAGTCTTCAAATTGATATAGTGGTGTGCTCAAATATCTTTCGCCGTTACTAGGAATGACAGCCAAGACTTTTTTGCCTTTTCCTAGCTGTTTGGCAACTTTCAATGCGGCACTGATGGCAGCGCCCGAGGAAATCCCTCCCAGAATCCCTTCTTCCTTCGCAGCACGGCGCGCAAAGTCAAAGGCCTCCTCATTTTGAACTGTAATGACTTCATCATAAACGTCTGTGTTCAAGATATCAGGTACAAATCCGGCACCAATTCCTTGAATTTTATGAGGCCCTGGATTTCCTCCTGATAGAACCGGTGAATCTGAAGGTTCCACCGCATAGATTTTAACATTCGGGTAGTTCTCTCTTAGCACCTGTCCAGCACCTGTAATCGTTCCTCCAGTACCGATACCGGAAATGAAGGCGTCCAGGCTATCCATCTGCTCAACGATTTCCTTTCCTGTTGTTCTGCGATGAATCTCAGGATTGGCTTCGTTCTTGAATTGCTGCGGCATAAAGTAACCTTTTTGCTTGGCAAGCTCATCTGCTTTTCGTATAGCGCCTCCCATACCTTCTGGTCCCGGAGTCAAAACCAACTCCGCCCCGTAAGCACGAAGCAGATTCCTTCTCTCCATGCTCATTGTGTCCGGCATAACAAGCACCGCTTTATAGCCTTTTGCAGCCGCCACCATCGCAAGCCCGATACCGGTATTGCCGCTCGTCGGTTCGACAATGGTATCTCCCGCCTTAAGGTTTCCTGACTCTTCAGCAGCTTCAATCATTGCTAATGCGATTCTGTCTTTCACACTGCTTCCCGGATTCATATATTCCAGCTTCAAGTACACTTCTGCACTGTCATCTTCAACTAGTCTGTTTAATTTAACGATCGGCGTTTGGCCTATTAAGTCTGTGATCGAGTTTGCTATTCTAACCATAATCACCACTCCTAATCCCAAGTATTTTGATGGGTTTTAATTTAAATTAACAATTTTCTGTCATTATGTCAATTATTTGATTCCTAACCGTGAATCAATGGCTTTATAAAAGGCTGTTTTCGTATAGATTGTTGCTCTCGGAAAAATCCCAAGTGCTGGATTTTCCCCCTGGGTACAAGGTTTTTTCTCTCTGAACAGAGAGAGTAGCTCTTTTCTTTCTTGCTTACTAAGTTATACCCTGTGGATAATGGCTGTATTTTTTTGGGATTCATGTTAAATTGCAACAAAGTTTAAGAAAAGAGCCTTATAAAAAAGAAGCACGGTTACATCGACAACCGAACTTCCTTTTTATCTAAAACGACCTATATCTTAAAGGCTTCCTTCATAGAACCATTCAACATCAAGTTCATTCCAAAAATCTTCCGGCTTCACTGTCCCTTCCACCTGTTCCAGGGCCAGCCTTCTCCGGATTTGTTCTTTCACTTCTTTTAAAGAATAGTCTTTCGCTTCCAGCTTATCATTCAATTGTACAATGTAATAATTCCCATCGTATTCAATAACATCCGATGTTTCACCTGTTTCCAAAGATGTAACAACTTCTCCGGCATCCCCTGCTAATATATGCGAATCGGCAGGGATATATCCGATATTTCCCCCTTGAACGGCAGAAATGTCATCAATGGACCGTTCCATAGCCAGAGCAGGGAAACTGGAACCTTCGTTCAGTTCCTTAGAAATTTGTTCTGCTTCTTCTCTGCTCTCTGCAACAATTTGCGAAAGGTTGTACATTTCCGAAATGGAATACTGGTCTTGATTTTCTTTATAATACTTTTCGATGTCATCAGAAGGGATATCAACATCCTTGGTAACGATCTTCTCGAGAAGAAGCTCCATTCTTACTCTTTCTCTCAGGACTTCATCACTTTTGCTAAGATCTTCATCATAAGTATTGAACACACTTTTGATCAACATTATTTCCTGATCCAATTCCTCTTCTGATACTGTAATAGCATATTGATCCGCAAGCTGGGCGATCACATTCTGATTAATCAGTTCTCTCAGGACCTCTTTCCCATACCTTTTTTCCATTTCGTACATCCACGATTCCCTGCTTATCTGCTTTTCACCGACACTCGCTGCCGTTTCTGTCCCTGCTGGCATGGCGGTACCAGCTTCTCCTTGATCTTGGTTTAAAAAGACCAGGAATGTTATCGCATTGCTCACTATCAATATAAATACCAATGCAACTAAAACCGATCTTTTCAATCTCACTTCGCATCCAACCCCTTAGATGTTACTGCAGATTTTCGCCGTCATTCTTTAACTCTGCCAATTCATCAGCAGAGTAGTGATAAGTCTCATTACAGAAATGGCATTGTGTTTCCGCTCCGCCATCTTCATCGATCATTTCCTGGATTTCTTCTGCTCCCAAACTTGCAATGGCATCCCCAAATCTCTCCTTGGAACAGCGGCATTGAAATTGAACCGGCATCTTATCGAGGATTTTGACATTCTCTTCTCCCAGAAGCTCATGAAGCAGCTCTTCCGGAGTAAGGCCTTTTTCAATGAGCTTGGAAACAGGCGGAATTGTTTTCAGCCTGTTTTCAATTTCTGTAATCGTCTCATCTGGAGTCCCTGGCATCAACTGGATGATGAAACCGCCTGCTGCCAATATTGAATTATCCGGATTGACAAGTACACCAACACCTACTGAAGATGGAACTTGCTCTGACGTAACAAAATAATAAGTGAAGTCTTCACCAAGCTCACCTGAAACAATCGGTACCTGACCGGTAAAATGATCTCGCATGCCGATGTCTTTGACTACTGATAACGTGCCCGAAGTTCCCACTGCCCTTCTGACATCGAGCTTACCATGTTCGTTCAAATCAAAATGAACCTGAGGGTTGGTAACATAACCCCTGACTTCTCCCTTCGCGTTGCTGTCTACGATGATAGCACCAAGAGGGCCGTCGCCTTCAACTTTGATCGTCAGCTTATCTTCCCCTTTTAACATTGCCCCCATCATGACACCGGCACTCATTGATCTTCCGATGGCAGCTGATGCCGTAGGCCATGTTCCATGTCTTCTCTGTGCTTCATTTACCGTATCTGTACTCTTAACCGCATAGGCTCGGACTTGTCCTTCGTACGCCAATGCTTTCACTAAATAATCGCTCATACTATTACCTCCTATACTGTGCTGTTTCTTTCATAAATGAGCTTTAATCCTTTTAACGTCAAAAATGGATCGACAACATCGATGACATCCGATTCTTTCGAAATCAATTGTGCAAGACCGCCAGTCGCAATTACAAGCGGATTATGTTTACTGGTCGCTTTCATTCGTTTGACAATGCCCTCTACCTGTCCAACATAACCGTACAGAATTCCTGACTGCATCGCTGAAACGGTATTCTTCCCGATGATATGGTCAGGGCGGCCGATTTCGATCCTTGGCAGTTTAGCTGCTTTTGAATAAAGAGCCTCCGTCGAGATTCCGATTCCGGGAGCGATAGCCCCTCCCATATATTGCTTGTCCTCATTGATATAACAATAGGTTGTCGCAGTTCCGAAGTCGACGATAATCAGCGGCCCGCCGTGTTCTTTAATGCCGGCTACCGCATTGACGATTCGGTCTGCCCCTACTTCACGAGGATTTTCATATTTTATATTCAAACCTGTTTTAATTCCAGGTCCAACAACTAACGGTGTGATATTAAAGTATTTCTTACACATTCTTTCCAATGAAAACATAATTGGAGGAACAACAGAGGAGATAATGATCCCTTCAATTGAGTCAAAAGATAGTTTCTCATGCTCAAAAAGGTTCTTTACAATCATGCCGTATTCATCTTCTGTTTTGTGGCGATTCGTTTCCATCCTCCAGTGATACTTCAGCTCTTCACCGTCATATACTCCAAGTACTATATTGGTATTCCCTACATCCAAGACAAAAATCACTATTTTCACCCACTAATACATTGATTTCATTCTGCCAACATCATACCACAATTGAAACTGTTTGGTGAAAGCTGTTGTCTTATTAAAATGCTCTTTTCGCAAAGAATGTGGCTGAGTAAAAAGAATGGATTTCCGCTCCAGGCGCACGACTCCGCGGGGCGGGCGGTGAGCCTCCTCGGCTGAATAAAAAGCGGAAGCGGCCGTTCAGCGACGTACAGATTGGAGGGCTCTCGCATGAGATAAAGGAAACACAACGAACAACGTGAGTTGATGTTGACTTATCGCAAGGAGAGAGACCGAAATCTGCTAGTCGCTGGCCGCTGGAGCTGGATTCGCCTGCGGGGTTACGTTCCAGTGGGTACGTAACCTTGGTCTCACCTGTCCCGCTAATCCCGCAGGAGGTCGCACACCTTCCGCTCCAATCCCCCTACCTCCATTAAAGCAGCGGTAAATTAGGCTGAAAAACAACAATCTTTTAGAAAAGAGGCTATTAAAAAGCGAAAAGGCCACGTTCAGCGGCGTAGAGACTGTACCGGCCGAGCATTCATTAGAATGAACGGAGAATTTCCATCGGAGCTGAATCGAGTGCTAAAAAAATGGGGATTCAGACAGAAGGTTCAATTTAGAACTAATTTGAGTCCGAATCAAGAGGGCATTCGTCCAAAAGTAACAGCGAGACCAACTAAGTCGGGAATGATTGGGTGGTTAGGAATCAGAAGGTCATAGGAAGCTGGTCAAGTAAGATAGGATGCTCTTTCTGTTATTCTCGTGAATTATTTGACCTTTTAAGATTTCTACGTGTATTTTTAGAAGCCTTTTTAACGCAAAAAAGACACCAGCTAAGCCGGTGTCCTTTTTAAAGAATTATTCTTTTTTATCATCCTCAGCTGACTCATCAGATGTTTTAACAGTGTCATCCTTTTTTTGAATGTTCACTTTCACATCTTCTTTGTCATTCTTCGGAGCTTCATCATCTCCATAGCCGCGGTCAGGAAGTTTGCCGTGATCCATTAGATGCTTGATTTGTCCGGCATCCAGTGTTTCCACATCCAATAATGTGTTTGCGACAAGTTCCAGTTTATCACGATGCTCGGTAAGGATTGTTTTCGCTCTTTCATAACAATCCTTGATAAAGCGCTGAATCTCAAGATCAATCTCATATGCGATTGCATCAGAGTAGTTTTGCTCGTTGTTAATATCTCGTCCAAGAAACACTTGGCCGCCTTGTGTTGAACCGAATTGAAGCGGTCCGAGTTTTTCACTCATTCCGAATTCGGTTACCATTCTGCGGGCGATTCCTGTGGCACGCTGGAAGTCATTATGGGCACCTGTAGAAACTTCACCGAAGATAACTTCTTCCGCTACTCGTCCTCCAAGCAGTCCTGTAATCTTATCCAGAAGCTCAGGCTTTGTCATGAAGTAACGATCTTCTTTTGGAAGCATTACAGCATAACCGCCGGCTTGGCCGCGTGGTACGATTGTAACTTTGTGGACCATTTCCGCTTCGTCCAGCACAAGGCCGATAACCGTATGGCCAGCTTCGTGGAATGCCACAATTTTGCGTTCCTTCTGTGAAACGACCTTGCTCTTCTTGGCTGGACCGGCAATGACACGGTCAGTCGCTTCATCAATGTCACGCATATCGATTTTCTTTTTATTTTCACGGGCAGCTACAAGCGCCGCTTCGTTCAATAGGTTCTCCAAGTCTGCCCCGGAGAAGCCTGGTGTCCTTGCAGCAATTGCCTTTAAGTCAACCGACTCATCAAGCGGTTTATTTCTGGCATGCACACCAAGTACTGCTTCACGTCCTTTGACATCAGGACGGTCAACCGTAATTTGACGGTCAAAACGTCCCGGACGCAGTAAGGCTGGGTCAAGAATGTCAGGACGGTTTGTCGCAGCAACGATGATGATTCCTTCGTTTGCACCGAATCCATCCATTTCAACAAGTAATTGATTCAATGTTTGCTCACGCTCATCATGTCCTCCGCCAAGGCCTGCTCCACGCTGGCGTCCCACTGCATCGATCTCATCAATAAAGATGATACATGGGGCATTTTTCTTAGCATTTTCAAATAGGTCACGAACACGTGATGCACCGACACCGACAAACATTTCTACGAAATCAGAACCACTGATAGAGAAGAATGGTACTCCCGCTTCTCCGGCAACGGCACGTGCGAGCAATGTTTTACCAGTACCCGGAGGTCCGACTAGAAGGACCCCTTTTGGAATTCGTGCACCGACCTCTGAGAATTTCCTCGGGTCTTTAAGGAATTCCACGACTTCCACAAGTTCATTTTTCTCTTCATCCGCTCCGGCAACATCTTTGAAGCGGACTTTCTTCTTTTCTTCACTGTAAAGCTTGGCTTTACTCTTACCAAAGTTCATGACCCGGCTTCCGCCGCCCTGCGCCTGGTTAAGAAGGAAGAAGAAGAGTATAAAGATGATCACAAATGGAATGATTGTCGTAAAGAAAGACACCCAGCCGCTTGTTTCTTTGGCCATTAAGACATCAACCTCAATGCCATTTTGAGCTGCAGCTGTATTGATCCGCTCCAATACTCCTGAATCATTCCCCAGTACATTTGTAAGGAAATACTGTTCCTCGCTATATCCAGTCAGTTTCCCCCGTACCTGATATACACCTCGTTCAGGCTGGATGGAAAACGACTCTACCTCACCATCTTCCAAGTGAGTGATGAATTCGTTATATTTAATGTTTTCTGTAGGCTCGTTGCTGTTGTTAAAGTAACTCACCACACCTATAATGACGAGAAATACTAGTAAGTAGAATATGGTGTTTCGAAAGATCCGGTTCATCCCTTACCTCCTCCCACGGTAAAAATGCTATATAAAATAGTATCATAGTAAATCATGGTATTACAACAATTAGCTACCAGCTTTCATACATTATAACGGAATCGCTTCCCCGTTAGATTGTACTTATTCGTTTGTACTATACACTTCTGGTTTCAGGACGCCGATATAAGGCAGATTGCGATATCTTTCAGCGTAGTCCAAACCGTATCCTACAACGAACTCATCCGGTACCAGGAATCCAACATAGTCCGCTTTGATATCCGCTTTTCTCCCTGACGGCTTATCCAAAAGCGTGACGATTTTGATGGACTTCGCTTTTCGGTAGCGGAACAGTTCAACCAGGTAGCTCAACGTAAGGCCGCTGTCGATGATGTCCTCGATAATGAGGATATCCCTGCCTTCCACTTTTGTATCCAGGTCTTTGACAATCTTGACTTCTCCCGATGAAACGGTTGAGTTCCCATAACTGGAAACATCCATGAAGTCCATTTCCAAGTATGTATCCATGCGCTTAAGCAGGTCACCCATGAACGGCATTGCACCTTTTAGGACACCGATTGCCAACGGGTAGCTGTCTTTATACTCTTCAGTGAGTTCAGCGCCCAGTTTCTTGATTTTTTCTTGAAGTTCTTCTTCAGTAATAAGGACTTTCTCGATATCTTTGTTTAACACTTCGTCTGCCTCCTAGGAAGATGTTTGCTGTGAAAAGATTAACCTTACATAATTACCCGTTTCTTCTGCTTCATCACTGGCAAAGACTGATTTTCTCAGTTTGGGAATCCAGAGAATCTCACCGGCATCATCCTCGATGATCGGCCATGCATCTCTTAGACTGACAGGAATCTTTTCATCGATAAATATATCTTTTACCTTTTTCGTACCATTCAACCCTTTAACTTTCATACGGTCTCCCGGCTTCCTGTTCCGAATCCTCAGCGGAAAGGCTACCCTCTCCTTCTGGAAAATGACGGAAGGTGCTCCCCCGTGCTGATCCTCAGCGCTTTGCAGTATAAATGCTTGCTGATCAGGCAGTTCAATACTCTCACCTATGTCCAATGTATAACAAAAATCTTTGCTGCCCTCCGGCCTTCCAAATGTAAATGAGCATTCATCATAGGAACGGACTGCTTTGAGGTTTCCCGGAAGATCGAGACTTAATGAGGGGCTGTCTTTCATTATTATTGCTAAAACATCTTGAATATGTATAGATGATAATGATGAAGGCCTGTCTTTGTAAAGATAATTTAATATTAGATGAATCATTCTTCTTTGTAAAGGAAGAGGCATTGCGCGAAAGGCAGGAATATCAACAGCCGCTCCATCCTTGTTTTTAGTAAGCATGCTTTCGAGTTTTTCCTCTGCCAACACTTGCAGAAATGCTTCATCCTCTGCCTGTTCTTCACTAAATTGTTGAAATTTCAAATGAACCAATGGATTCTCTTCCTTCAGGAAAGGCAGAACCCTGTGCCTGAACCTGTTTCGGGTGTAATCCTGTTTATCATTGCTCGGATCATGCCGGGGATTCAAGCCGGTGTCTACACAATAACTGGTGATCTCGAGCTTGGAAAGGCATAAGAGAGGCCTTATGATATGTCCCTTTCCAAATTCCCTCCTGAAAGGGATTCCGCTCCTGGTCATTCCACTGCTGCCTCTTGTGATCCTCATCATGATGCTTTCTATTTGATCGTCTCCATGGTGCCCTAAAGCCAGCTTTGTAAAACCCTGGCCTTTCATAAGTCCGTCAAAAACCTTATACCGTACCTTCCTCGCACCCTCTTGAAGGCCAAGCTTTTGCTGATCGAGATAGCCCTGTACATCCACCCTTTCACCAAAAAAGGGAATGCCTCTCTCTTCACAGAATCCTTTGACAAAAAGGAGTTCCTCATGGGACTGTTCCCCCCTGAACATGTGATCGATACACACGGCAGCCAGGCGCAAGTCCCAAAGCTTTTTATATTTATCTAAAAAATACAGCAAAGACAAGGAATCCGGCCCGCCGGATACTGCTGCCAGAACAGAATCACCTTGCTCGATTAATTGATGCTTCTTAATAAAATCTATGACTTTTCTTTCGTAACTGAACATAGTGCCTCTTCCTGAAAAAAGATTTACTCCTATTTTAACAATAATCCCTTCCCATTACACTGAATGCGGTGTACAGCCGGAAGATGGATTCACAAAAGTTCACCATAAATATAGAGAACATATAGCAGAGTGACAATAAGAACAATCAGGACTGTTTCAAGAAATCCTCCTCCAGACTTCTTTTTGTTCAGCTGCTGGCGTGAAGCTGTTACAGGCTGCCGGGAAGGCCTGGGCGGTGCAGTTTTCCGGCTGGCGGATGCATTGCCCGCTGATAAGGCATTCAACATCGATTGCCTCATCTCCATAGCAGAAGAGAACTTCCCTTCGATAGCCATCATAATCGGCTCCTTGAACTTCTTTAGTTCTTCTTTCGCCCCTACCGCGTTCTTTAATTGGTCTATTCCCCCGCTGCCGCTCTTATTAAACCTTTTGGGGTAGGACAGGTTGATCAGGATCATGGCAGCGGAGAATAAATCATAAGAAGGCTCTGCTTTTCTTGAGTGTCCAAGCCAGTAGCCCCTGTCGAAAAACTCGGTGAATTCCTTAATCGCTCTTCCCTGCATTGTCGTACCACCTACATCAATACAGCGGATCTTATAAGGAGGGCCTGCCACGATCAGGTTATCCGGCTTCAAATCCCCAAAAACCCACCCTTCTTTATGGATTCGGTCCAAGTCATTCAACAGCTGTATGACCAATACACCGGTCCAGGAGAACCCTTTCTTTCCAACAAATGCGAGCAGGTCGGGGCCCTGGATATATTCCATCACATAAAAAGGGATCTTCTTCCCTCCAATTTCCCAATCATCCACATCAAGCAAAGAAGGTCCAAGGGGTGCTCCTTGGACCTTGGCAAAAGCCTTTAATACGTTTACTTCCGAGGTTACCGACATCGAGCTGTCACTCATCTTTAGTGCTACATAATCCGCACCGGTCTGAGCGAGGTAGACGATACCGTTAGCCCCGTATCCAAGTTCTTTTACAATCGTATACTGTTGTTTATGCCACTTGCCGGTAATTCTTGTTCCAGAAGAAAATTTATATTGTTTCTTCAAAGTATTGTTCATCATCACGTGAGAGCAAACCCCTTAATGAACGTTTTTTCTTAAAGGAAGAGATCGCTTCGCTGATTGCTGGACCGGTTGGCGTTATGCCGCCTGAGGAAAGTTTTGAAAAGACGCTCGTCAGCGACTCCAGCTTAGGAGTCCAATCCAGCAATTTTTCGACATCTTTCCTTTTCCCGGGAAATACTAATACTGAAAACATATTGTCTCCCATTCTGGCGTTCATGCTTAGGGACAAGTCCAACAAGGCTTCTTTCACTGTAGGGAGCTTGTGCTTCATGCTGGCACTTGTATCGACAAGAATCAACACTTCCAAGTCCGAAGACTCTCCCAGTTCATCGACCACTTCCATAACCTCTCCACGTTTCTCCGGAGGCAGTTCTTCCATTGATGCATTATTTCCCAATATCTGTTTCAATTCTTTATTAACGACCCCCTGCAAGGTTTGCGTCATTGCTTTTCTTGTAACCATTTGAACAGTCTGCGACAATTGCTGTGCGTAGACAATCTGGCTGACTCCCCCGCCTGACATTGCTATCCCTTCTATTTCCTCCATGCCTCTTTCATCAATCGCATCATTCTCCATTACCCCAATAACATTGACCGTGATTCCCTGTTCCTTTGCCAGTGCTGCCATTGCAATTGGGTCTTCTCCTTGATTGGAGCACCCATCCGTTATTAATAGAACTTGTCGAAGTGTACCTGTCTTCAACAGATTCCCCTCCTCTAACTTTGTTTGTTACCATCTTCGCCTGTTTGAGAGGGAAATATACTCTATTGAACTACTTTTAAAGACTACCAAACACCATGCTCCTTCTTAATTCTTATGAAATTTTCTCCTTCCTCTTATATTTTTGGACTGGGATGGAACTCCATTTTGGTATATTGTGCTGGATTTTTGATACGACAATCGTCATATCATCCTCTATCTCCCCAGACCTTGTCCGGATGACTTCATCCATAATAATATCTGCCATGGCTTGAGGATCCTCTGTATCTACTTCTTTTATCTTCCGTTTCATCCAAACATCATAGTTTTCAACATGCTTCGGCCCTTCGAATACACCATCACTCATCATGATCAGCAGATCTCCCGCTTTCAATTGTTCACTCACAACATCGACATCGAATTCATAAAAAATCCCCATTGGAAGATTGCCTGCTTCCACTTTCACTACTTTATCTCCTCTTTTGATGAAACTTGGGGTGGAACCGATCTTCAAGAACTTTGAAGAGGCATCCTGGAGATCAATCATGGCAAGATCCAGGGTTGAAAAGATTTCATCATTCGTTCTCAACGATAAAATAGAGTTCACTGCCTTGATCGCCACCTTTTCTTCAATACCGGACTGAAGAATTTTTTGCAGCAGACTCAAAGTTTCATTGCTTTCATAATGTGCTCTCTCTCCATTTCCCATTCCATCACTGATGGCTACCGCATACTTGCTGGCACTCAGCTCGATCATCGAATAACTGTCTCCAGAGATCAGCCCCCCTCCTTTTGCTGCATGGGCGACACCTGTATCGACCATGAAGGCTTTGGCACTTCCGAAGGTAATTTGGCAGTGCCCGTTTGGAAATGCCGAACTTTCCTCCTTTTGAACAACAATATTCTCACCTAAAATGTCCGAGAGCATTGGTGCTATCAGCTTCTCTCCTTCCCCATGTCCATTTCCGTTAGGCAGGGTCATCTCAATATCCACGTTCCCCTGGTCAAGCGAGTAGATTTCCACATTTTCAATATCCATTCCGAACTCTTGCAGAGATTCAAGAATCTGCTCTTCCTGCTGCTGATGATTCTCTCTTTCCCGCTGGATTTCGCGGGCAAAATCCCCCATTACTTCCGAAACACCCAGTAATTGATCTGCGACGAGCTTCCTGCTTTCTTGTACCTGCTTTTTCAATTTGAGATTCGCCTGATAATATGTCAGCTCCTGTGATATGACATCCTGGACTTTTTTGGAGCGGACACAGTGCTTCTCCAGCTCTCTTCCTATTTTTCCGGTTACAGGAACATTCCCCTGATCCATTTCACACATGACATCTTTCATTAAATCATAGGTATGATTGAAGTTTCTTGCCCAGCATTGCTCCTTCTTGAAGCATGTCTGACAAGTCTTTTCCGTTACATTGCTCAAAAACTGATCGAATTCCCATTCATCAGTATCCTCCGTATCTGCTCTGTCCTCCAACCTGACAAAACTGTTGGATAGCGCTTGGAAAACAGAAGAAAACTGTTCAACTCTGCTTGCTGTTACATCCCTTACTTTTCTAATATATTGCTGCTGCTCCTGGTTATACTCAGCTGTACCTGGTATATGCTTAGCGAGCTTAGTCGTAAGTGCAGGGGGCGTTAAAAATAGCAGAAAGATAGCGATTCCTGATTCATATAGAGTTTTTGTCAGAGATGTATCACTCTCTCCGTACATTCCGATCAGCAGCGTTGCAATCAACAAACCGATTGCTGCTCCAGCTTTCTTCCCCTCTTTCAGCAGGCCGCCGAGAAGTCCGGAAAAAGCCAGCAGGCTCATTTGATAGAAACTCGCTACACTTGCAAGGCTGAAAATCAACCCTGTCACCACTCCGACAGTGGAGCCAACGGTAGCTCCGGCAACAAAGGAGAAAAGCAGTACAAGATAGCGCGATAAGATATGTTCAATAGAAAGGTTATAGACAGACCAGCCGATTGTGCCAGTCATGACCGATGCCAACAGGATGATGAGGCTGACCACTTCTTCGGTCTTTAACGCCTTTTTTCGCTTGCTGATGGAAAACAGGGGGACACTCTGTATGAAAATTAAAGTCAAGATAAACGAAAGTGTCGCTTCCACCCCGGCCATCGCACCATCATAGATTGTCAGTACCTGTCCGTTTGTTATGTACCCAAAGGACAGTTTGACCGCTATTGTCGTGAAGAACACGAAGTAAGGCACAGCCTTAAGTTCATTTTTTTGAAGTTTTCTTGTAATCCTGAAGAAAATCAGGAATATAATTGTACTGGCAAACGTATACGTAATATTAGTAACTGACAAGGTTAGAGCTCCAGCCAGCAAGCCCATCAGAGCCACAGGAGCACGATCTCGCCGGACCATATAGACAGCCGCAAAGAAAGGGATGGCAAACGGAGTCAAATGTGACAGAATCAGTGCTCTTCCAAGAAGAAACC
This sequence comes from Bacillus sp. AK031, assembly GCF_053903065.1. NCBI lineage: Bacteria > Bacillati > Bacillota > Bacilli > Caryophanales > Bacillaceae > Bacillus > Bacillus sp. AK031. The sequence continues at coordinate 4,220,531 of NZ_CP096424.1, forward strand.
CTAAACCGAACAGAACAAAGCCCTTTTGGATAAAAAACCACTCGAGCTTCTGCATTAAGGCTTTCACCCCCAATGAGAACTCCGATTTAGTATGTTCAATGTCGACATTCCTCACCGGCTCCATTACACTGTGCTCAATTTTTTCCATACTTATCCTCTCCCCTGGTCTTATTCATTGTAGACATTATAAAGCGGACAAGCTCAGAAGTTTGTCAAAACAGCGGTTATAATTGAAAGAAAAGTTCGACTTCTTTCTTCTAAAATACAGGAAACCTGTAGATTGCCAAGGAGACTACAACCCTTGAAGGGCTGTTAGACAGCAGGGAAAATAAGGAATGATTAAATTGACATATTTCTCGAATAATCTGTTGACAATTTTTTTAATCCTATGTATTATATTACTTGTGTCTCAAAACATTTTTTAAATATGGCGGTGTAGCTCAGCTGGCTAGAGCGTACGGTTCATACCCGTGAGGTCGGGGGTTCGATCCCCTCCGCCGCTACCATATTTGTTTTGGCCCATTGGTCAAGCGGTTAAGACACCGCCCTTTCACGGCGGTAACACGGGTTCGAATCCCGTATGGGTCATACTAAAACACGACAGGAATCCTGTCGTGTTTTTTGTTTTTCCTTTATGATTTTCAGATTCAACATCACACAAATCAAAACAACAGGGCTTTGTTAGTTAATGCTTCTCTCATTTGACTCTAAAAGGAGAAATATATTTATACATTGGTTTAACAAGTGCATTTGTTCTGATTCTATATCAGTTAATTAAGAAAAGAGCAACCTGGACGATTGAATCAATCTTGCTTTTAAATAAACTCATACAGTTTCAGGGGAATATTAAGGGTGATTGGAGCGGAAGGTGTGCGACCTCCTGCGGGAATAGCGGGACAGGTGAGACCAAGGTTACGTACCAACTGGAACGGAAATCTGAAAACACTTTTTTAAATAGGGAAAATCAACAGCCTCATAATGTAGCCAAACAAAAAAAGAACCAGCTGCTTTCCAGGGATGAAATTCAGCCAATTCTTTTTCTTGCGCTCTGGTAAGCTCTTACTTACAGAGACTTCTCTATAAACCTGCTATATATAATAGACAGCAAGTTAACCTCTTTTAGCTCCTCTGCCGCCACGTTTTGATTCTGTATGACGTTTTAATGAAGATAAACGGTCTTCGCTATCCTTTAAGAAACGCGCCATCTTCTGTTCGAAATTCTCTTTTGTGCGAGTGTCATTCATTTTGTTATTGCGTGGACGCTGAGGACGCTGCGGGCGCTGGGGGCGTTGCGGCTGGTCTTTAGCCTTCCGGATGGATAAACCGATCTTTCCGTCTTTCTCAACATTCATGACTTTTACTGTAACTTCATCACCGACTTTTAAATGTTCATTGATATCCTTAACATAATTGTCAGCAACTTCACTAATGTGGACAAGACCTGTTGCACCTTCCGGCAATTCTACGAACGCTCCAAAATTTGTAATCCCTGTTACCTTACCCTGTACCTTGCTGCCTACTTCAATTGACATAAAAAGAATGCTCCTCCTTAAAATATTAAAAAATAAACCTTACTATATATTATAGCCAAACAAAAAAAAGAGTGTCAATAAGACGACTCTTCTTCTTCTTTTTTCTTATCCGGCTCGGGAATATTGAAAATTATTTCACCTTCGTCTGAAAGAAAATAATCTCTTCTGGCCAATTTGGCGATATAGTCATCATCATTGAGCTTTATGATTTCCTCTTCCAATATGGCCTGCTGCTTCTCCAGGTGTTCAAGTTTCACTTCAAGCCTGGCTTTTTCTTCTTCCTTCTGGTCGAGAACAGAAGCGCGCGAGATGAGGGTGGAAACGAGAAAACCGCTTATGGTGACGGCCAGGATAAATAGTAAAGTCAAACGGCGAAAGAGTCTCTTCTTCCTGTGGTGGCTGATCTTTTTCTTTAGTTCCTGCTGGCGGACATAAGCATTTTCCATCGAAGTGATATTTCGTTCACGGCTCACCCCTTGCACCTCCTTTATCTTTTAAATATCTTTTTCACCTTGGTAAGTATAACTTTAACAAATGGAAATAAATATCCTGCTAATTTATTATATAACTTCTCGACGAATTTTTTAAGATTTTTCGGCAAAAGCCCATAAATTATTTTTACCACCCAAAGCAACGGCGCAAACAAGATTTTTATAATGGCAAGTACCGCTTTCACAACAAAGCCAAAGACTGACCATAATCCTTTGGCAATGCCTGCGAGAATCGAAACCAGTAACAGGACCAGCCATTTCACCGGTGAGTAGATCAAATTCATTGCCAGTTTTACAAGAAACCTGTAGAAAGAAATACTCCCCTGAATGACTCTTTCCAATATCTTTTTGTATAAATCTTTCAGAAGAGCCTGGTATCCTGCGAAACCGCATAGCAGTGCAACAAAAATGTAAAATCGCACTTCACCGAAATTGACAGAGAACAAGATATAGAAAATAAAAAGGGCTTGCAGAATCCAAAACAGGAAATCGTTCAGGAAAACAAGCCAGCGTTTTTTCGTCTTTCTGTTCAGAAAACGGTTATACGTATCCAGTGCCGCTCCAAAAACACTGCCCATGCCGACCATCGCCAGCATGGTATAAAATTGGACCGAGAGCGTCATCGGAACAGCTTGCTAAAGAATCCTTTAGCTTTTTCTCCACTTTGCTCATCTAAATAGACAATATCAAACACTTTACCCTTAATGGAGACAATACCTTTATCGACATCGAGATTCTTCATCTGCAGGTTCTGTCCTCTGATTGAAAGGAATCCCATCACCGTTTCCAGCAGAAATTCCTCATTATCAAAGCTCTCCACCTGCTTCACACCTGTAATATCCAACAGGCGTCTGCCTCTCATCATGACATCATGTTCCTGCATTGTTCCTTTGTTACTGCCACTTTCATGATATTGATTCATTTTCATCCCCCACATTCACAAAGTACAGGCTTTGTAACTATATGTATGCGGTTGAAATGAAAATAGAACAAGCTATGAAATTCACTCAGACTCTTCGTTAACTCTTTCTTCACTTATGATTGTAAACATGGTGCCGGCTTCTTCCTTGCGTGTTGATTCCTGCAGGCGGTCCACTTTTGCTGTCACTACCTTCTGACCGAAGCGGATCTTTAATTCATCGCCGACCTTCACATTCGAACTCGCTTTTGCCTGTAAATCATTGATGGTGATTCTGCCTTTGTCCGCCACTTCTTTTGCCAAGGTTCTTCTTTTAATGAGGCGTGATACTTTTAAGAACTTATCTAATCGCATTGTTGCCATTTATATTCTCTCCTTCACTAGTTGATTCCCTTCTCTTTCGCTTCATCCCAAAAGTGATCCAGTTCATTCAACGAAAAATCCTCGAAGTTCTTTTCACTTTCCTTCACCTTTTTTTCCACATATGAAAAGCGATTGAAGAATTTATTATTCGCCATCGCCAGAGCCTCTTCCGGATGTACCTTATAAAAACGGGCGATATTGATCAGCGAAAACAGCAAATCACCAAATTCACTGATTTGCGTGTGTTTATCTCCTTTCGCTGCCTCTTCACGGAATTCCTCTATTTCCTCGCCTACTTTTTCCCAGGCATCATCGGCAAGATCCCAGTCAAAGCCGACTTTGGCAGCCTTTTTCTGATACTCGTACGCTTTCATCAACGCTGGGTATCCTTTTGCGACTCCTTTAAGCAGCGGCTTTTCCTGTTCACCTTTTTCTTCTTTTTTAATACTTTCCCAGTTGGCTTTTACATCAGCAGAATTCTCCACACTCACATCTCCGAATACGTGCGGGTGCCTTCTTACCATTTTGGCAGCGACCGTTTCCAGAACTTCATTGATCGAGAACATTCCCTCATCTTCCCCGATTTGGGCATGAAGCATAATTTGAAGCAGAACATCTCCCAGCTCTTCAATTATATGGTCGGGATCCTCTTCTTCTATCGCTTCAAGAAGTTCATATGTTTCTTCTATTAAATACTTCTTCAGCGAATGATGGGTCTGTTCGATATCCCATGGACATCCGCCCGGTCCGCGCAGGCGTGCAATGATATGCCTGAAGGTGGAAAATTGTTTGTACCTTGTCTCCATTGCAGGAGCCGGCGGCACATACAAGCTTGTTAAATTATTGAGTTCCACTTCCCGGTCAAGTTCAACCAGGGGAACAGCCTTGACAATTTCTTCTCTGGTGCCGGCAGCCGCGACAATCTTCACTTCATAATCATAAGGATAAAGTTCCATCAGCGTCAGCTTTACATCAGAGGCGACAAAACTATCGTAGACCTGGCCGATGATAAGATGCTGTGTCATCCGGATATCTTCCTGATGCAAGTCGGTCCCATCCAACAGCTGAAATCCCTCAATCGGATCAGCTTTCACCGCCGCAAAAAGCGGGTCCAGAAAGCTCTGTCCTCCTGAAATCTCCAGTTCGAATCCCTCTTTTTCCGCTGCTTCAATTAACAGCTGAACTGTTTTTTCAGCAACAAGGGGATGCCCCGGGACTGCATATAAAATCTCATCTTCACCAGCAGCCTGTTTCAGCACTTCGACAATTTCAATGTAGACACTTTCAAAGCTGTCATGCTTTTCATATATGTAATCAAAAGACTCATAAATGAAGCCTTCTTCCTCTAATTGCTGTACTACCGGGTGTCTTTCAGTCCGGATAAAGGTCTTTCTTTCACTCTTTAACTGCTTATAAACACCCAGCGGCAGCTGATCCAACTCGCCTGCTCCAAGGCCGGCAACAATAATTTTATGCATGGTATACCTCCGTCATGAATTAATACGCCTTGCTAAGGAACTCAGTTTTGATCCCAACGGAAGCTGTTCCATTTCAACCTGGGAAAAAATCTGCCCTTTTAAAATGATCGCAATAAAAATGATGCCGCCCAGCCCCGCACCGGTAAGGGCTTGTATCATTGATAGGAAGCGGGAGTCCACACCGTCCATCATCATCGTGAAAACAAGTGAATGAAGCTGAAGGACCAGTGTCATGCCTAATCCGGCAATTGCTGTAATCAGATAAAACCGGCGTGAAAGGAATAAAAAGCGGAATTGTTTCTTTAAACGCCATATGAGCATGGCAGCGATCATTCCCAAGGCTGCTACAGTCGAAATCGAGGAGCCCATCGTTCCATACTGATATACAAGAAGGATATTAAGAACGTACTTAATCCCAAGCCCTGCAAGAATCGTCATCGCTGGAAAATAGATCAGTTCAATTCCCTGCAGAATGCCTGCAATCGTCAAGATGATGGAACTGAATAATATAGATAAGCAAAAAACAGCAATGACATCAGAGCCTGCACTGTTTTGAAAAAGCATGATGTTCGTGGGTTTGATGATATTGATTAAGCCAAGAGCAGCAGCAAACCCTGTTAAACTTCCAATTTTAAGCGCCAGCCTGATCTTTTCATGCATCTCTTCCTTTTCACCTTTGCGGAAAGCCGCAGTAATCAGCGGAACCAACGTTAAAGAAAGAGAGGTGCTGACAATGGTGCCTAATTGGATGAAAGGCTGGCCGCGGTCATAAACCCCCTTCAACTGTTTCGCTTCCGCTTCTGCTATTCCCGTTTTTAACAAAAGAGAATAGACATTAAGGGCATCGATCAGCTGAAGCAATACGAGCAGCATCCCGCTGACACATATAGCTGTGCCATGCTTGAGGAGCCTGCTCCATATTTGTTTGTCTTCCCGCCTTAATCTTAAAGAGAAGGGATTAAATATACGCGCTCTTTCCTTCCATACAAACGTTATGAGCACCAAAATACAGACAAGACCCCCTGTGATGGAGCCGAACAAGGCGCCTGCACCTGTTACATAAAGCGAATATCCTTCAGCTGTCAGTATCGCTGAAAAGGCAATGATTGTTATAACCCGTACCAGCTGTTCACCCACTTGAGAGTAGGCAGTGGGGACCATATTTCCGGTCCCCTGATAAAAGCCCCGCAGTCCCGATATAAATGGAAGCAGGAGGAAGGTGAAACTGATCAATTCAATCAGTTCTATCAGCTGAGGGTCCCCCATCAAAGCTGCAATGGAACCTGCTCCGAAGTAAAGAAAAAGAAACCAAAGCATGCCGGTCACACTCAAAAACAGGAAAGACGATTGAAGGACAGCCAGTATCTCTTTATCATTCTGTCCGTCCTGCCGTTCAGCAATCATTTTTGAAATGATGACCGGGAAACCATATGTAGACAATGCGAGGGCTATCCCATAAAAAGGATAGACCTGCTGATAAATATAAAAACCTATATCTCCGACTATATTTTGAAAAGGCACACGGTATACTGCACTGAGAATCTTGGTGATCAAGGCTGCAGCTGTCAGGATAAAGGTTCCTTTCATAAAGTTTTTAGATGTATTTTCGTAAGGCAATCGTTGTTTCCTGCCTTCCTATGCAAATTAATGTACTGTATTATAACACAAATCACCCATTATTTTTCAGTATGCGGCCCTGATGGAGGGCAAAAAAAAGAAGCGGCATTAACCGCTTCGATTTTTATGATTCCATTTGTCTTGCTAAAAAGCCAGCTGCCGTTTCTACTGCTTTCTGTTCAACTTCTCCAACCGTCTTCTCCTTAGAAAAGATTGTTACTGTACCGATCGGGTCGCCATTGGCAATAATCGGTGCAATGGTATAGGAGGACACTTCTTCTTCCACTCCTTCAACAAGTTCCACTTTCCCTTGTTGTGTTTGTAAAACGGAGGTGCGCTCTCCCATTTGCTTTTCAATAAGATCGCTGATATTTTTATTGAGGAATTCTTTTTTAGAGCTTCCTGCAACTGTAATAACAGCATCCCTGTCAGTAATCAGTACGGAGCTGCCAAGGCTGTCATACAGTGCTTCAGCATATTCTTTTGCAAAATCACTTAACTCACTGATCGGTGAGTATTTCTTCAAGATGACCTCGCCGTCTCTATCAACGAAAATCTCCAATGGATCACCTTCGCGAATTCTTAGAGTCCTGCGGATTTCCTTTGGAATTACGACACGACCCAAATCATCAATACGACGAACAATACCAGTTGCTTTCATCTATAGTTGCCTCACTTTCATCAGATGATTTTTTTCGGTAATTACTGTTGAATTCATTACCAAACTTGACTTTAGTATCCTTCAAGAGGAAACTTCTATACACAATACACTATTTTTTCTGCAATTACGTTTTTGTACTAGTTGAGGTTTATTTTACCAAAATGGCAGCTGCATTAATTTAATACCCTGACTCCTCCAAATTAAACAAAATTTACTTATTACAATTGGATTACAGTTCTCCATAGCTAATTAACAGGACCCAGCCACTTTAGCACTTCACCGCACGAAGAGGGCCTGGCCCTTTTAGCGCTTTACCGTACTAAATTTCTAATTCTTCCGGATCCCCTCCATTTAAGATAAAAACATACCCTTCTTATTCAACTTTAGACGAAATTTTTAGATACTTCACCTGAATCAATGTTATGCTGAATATGCATGCAGCTTGGCTAGGTATTGTGGGTGCATTGTTGCAATACTTATTCCAACAATCTGAAAAGAGTTTTTTACTGGTTGAAGATAAAGAAAGCCGTAGATATAAGAATGGGGTGCTATGTTGGAGAAAACGCATTATAAAACAATCAATCGCCTTAATAACCTTACCGAGGGACATATATTATATATTTTTGAGGATGTAGAAGAGTATATAAAAAATGTAGTGGACTTTGTTAATTGCGGTTTAGAAGAGAATCAATACTGCATAATAATCGAAAATGATCGAATAAATCTTATGTTGCAAGATAGGCTTGCAAAAATATTGAACAAAAGCCAATTAAGTAAAGTAGTTATCATCAATAATTTTGATTTTTATTACGCTAAGGGTGATTTTCAATGTAATTCAATCTTCGAATATCTCCCGAAATTAATTGAGAATTTTTCAGAGGAAATCCCTGTCCGAAGCTGGGCTCACGTAGAATGGAGAGATGAGGGAGAAATACATCAAAATTTATCAGCCTCTGAAAAAGAAGCGGATGTTATTGTTAGTCAGGAAAGACTTCTCTCTGTTTGTGCATACGATTCAGAAAGGGTTAGCGGAAAACTTAAAGAAAGCTTGATAAATCACCATAACTTTCTTTTGAAAAATGATTGAAAGAAGCGAATGGGAAGAGAGGCTGGCAACTACAGGATAGAAGAACATGATAAGAAACTCGCTACGAAGCGGTGTTACAGGAGGAGACCCAAGGGTTTCTTCCTTTTTTCTTTTGTTAACGCTCTTTATGTCACTGCTTTTCTTGGACAAACCCCACCGTCACTTTAAGTAATTTATCCGCATTCATCTTTTCCTTTTCAATGAACAGCCAATAAACTTGAAGCTAGTATCGTATGTATCGGCGCGTAACCACAAAATAAGCAGTCCAATTTACAGGCATCGGACTGCTTACAGGTTTCTTATTTAATGTTTAGTCCTCTTAAACAGATTCCATGACATTGTTACCGGATGGTTTTCTTATGAATGGACTTCTGCATCTTTTCTCGCAAATTGTATATTCTTTACGATATCGTATGCGATATTAAACCACTGGGATGTTTTCATTCGGTTTGTATTGATGGTCACTTTAAGCTTTTGTTCTTCCATTCCCAGTCCGACAGCACGGCCGTGTTTATTGCAGATATCAAACACCTTGCTGCCGTCGATTTCCTGTGTTCCCTCAGGTGACATATAAATTGAAATTTCCTTTTTGTTCTGTTTGATGCTTTCCAGCTTGGCCTGTCTTGCATAAACCTTCATTTCTGATATCTGGAATAGATAGGCCGTTTCTTCAGGATATTCACCGAAGCGGTCCATCATTTCATCTTGAAGTTCCTCCACTTCCTTGAGAGTGGAGACAGACCGGAAACGTTTATACATCTCAATCTTTTGGTGGCCGTCTTTAATATAGCTGTCCGGGATATACGCATCGACTTCAATATCCACCTCGAATGAATAAGCTTTTTCTTTTGGAAGGTCGCCTTTTCGTTCTTCGATTGCCTCTTTCAGCATCTGTGAATAAAGGTCGAACCCGACAGAGTCAATAAATCCGTGCTGCTGGGCGCCAAGTATATTCCCGGCTCCCCGGATCGTCAAATCACGCATGGCGATTTTGAAGCCGGAACCGAGCTCCGTGAATTCTTTAATTGCCTGAAGCCTTTTTTCAGCAACCTCTGTAAGGACTTTATCTTTTCTGTAGGTAAAGTAAGAATAAGCAACCCTGTTCGATCGGCCTACCCTTCCTCTCAATTGATAAAGCTGGGAAAGTCCCATTCGGTCCGCATCAAAGACAATCAAAGTGTTAACGTTCGGAATATCAACACCCGTTTCAATGATTGTTGTCGTAACCAGCACATCAAACTCACCATCAAGAAAACTGAGGATGACCGATTCCAGCTCATTTTCATTCATTTTCCCGTGGGCAAAAGCAACCCTTGCATCTGGAACGAGCATCGAAATCTCTTCGGCTTTCCGCTCGATATCTTCCACACGGTTATACAAGAAGTATATTTGGCCGTCCCTCGCAAGTTCCCTTTCAATTGCTTCCTTAATTAATGCACCGTTATACTCCATGACATATGTCTGGACAGGAAAACGGTTTTCGGGTGGTGTTTCAATGACGGAAAGATCCCTCACGCCAAGCATCGACATATGAAGCGTCCTTGGAATTGGCGTAGCTGTCAATGTCAGAACATCAATGTTGGTTTTCAGCTGCTTAATCTTCTCTTTATGAGTAACCCCGAACCTCTGTTCCTCATCAATGATTAAGAGACCGAGGTCGCGGTACTGGATGTCTTTGGATAAGATCCGATGTGTACCAATCACCACGTCAACCGTACCCGCTTTAATGCCTTTAATCGTTTCTGTTTGTTGTTTTTTCGTCCTGAACCTGCTCAACAGCCCGACTTCAAGGCCGAAATCTTGAAATCTCTCTTTCATTGTTTCGTAGTGCTGCTGGGCAAGGATTGTTGTCGGCACAAGCAAAGCCACTTGTTTTCCATCTACCACCGCTTTAAAGGCCGCCCGGATGGCCACCTCTGTTTTACCGTAACCGACATCACCGCAAAGAAGCCGGTCCATAGGTCTTTCCCTCTCCATATCCTTCTTGATTTCATGAATGGATCTCAGCTGATCTTCTGTTTCCTGATAAGGGAAAGAGGTCTCAAACTCCCTCTGCATATCCCCATCTGGAGAATAGGCATAGCCTTTTGAAGCTTCCCTTTCAGCATATAGCTTGATAAGATCATCCGCGATATCCTGCACCGAGGACTGGACCTTGCTTTTGACTTTCTTCCATTCAGAACCGCCAAGCTTATACAGCTTGGGTTCCTTGCTCTCGGATGCCACATATTTTTGGACCAGATCAAATTGTTCAACTGGGACATACAGTTTATCAGTGCCCTGATATTTAATATGAAGATAGTCTTTATGAATGCCATTTATCTCAAGGGTTTCAATCCCTAAGTATTTACCTATACCGTGATTGACATGAACAACATGATCGCCGACTTTAAGTTCTGAATAGCTTTTGATTCTTTCTGCATTGGAAAGCTTTTGCCTGCGTGGAGCTTTTTTCGTTTTCTTATTGAAAAGCTCTTCCTCTGTCAGAACAGCAATCTTCATCATTGGCAGTTCAAAGCCGTTCGTTAAGTGGCCGTTGAGAATCTGCGCCTGGCCTTTCAAGAGCTTGTCATCTGTTGTTACCGCCACTTCTATGTCATAATCATTCAAAACCCGCTGAAGTTTTTTAATCCTTTCTTCATCAGGGCCCAATAAGACGATCGTAAAATTCCCTTTTTTCCAACGATCCAATTCAGCCTTCAGCACATTCATCTGGCCATGAAAGCTTTGCATTGGCTTACTGGAAAGATTGAATATATTCTGCGGGCTTGTATTTGGAATATGACGCAAAAATAAAGAGAAATAAACCTTAGGCAGACTTGTTTGGACAAGAAGTTTTGAAAGATTATGAGAAACCTTCACATCATGGACGATTTCGCCCTCTTGCAAGAGAGATGTATACCAGTCAGCCTCTTCTTTATCAAGTGACTCTCCCATTTCCTGGATTCTTCCCAATTCGTCCAGGAAGAACACCCCATCCCCGGGGAGGTAATCTAGCAAGCTAGCAGCTTCATCATAGGCAAACGATAGATACTTATAAATCTGCTCCGGCTTTTGCCCGTTTCTCAGCTGTTCCAGTTCCAAACCTATATTTTGGGTCAGCTTCTCTTTTACAGCATCCGTTTTTATTTTCTTCAAGCTCTTAGACAACCCGGTTTCCAGACGATCAATAATATTCTCCAGGTGCTCTGTATTCATGATGGTCTCTGATGCGGGACCTATCGATACTTCCTGTAATTTTTCAATTGATCTTTGATCCTCTAGTGAAAAGGAACGAATCGAATCAATCTCTGTATCAAATAATTCAATTCTGACCGGTGTGGGCAGAGTATGAGGAAAAATATCAAGAATTCCTCCTCTTAAACTGAATTCACCCGGTGTCCCGACCATTTCATTTCTTTGATACCCCATTAAAACCAACTGATCCAGTAACTTGCCGAGATCGACGTCTTCTCCCATAGTGAATGACAATTGCAAAGATTTCCAGAGCGATTTAGGCGGCAGAATCTTTCTCAGGCCTGCTGCAGGAACAACAAACACTCCGTTCTTATTCATGGCAAGCTTGTTCAGTACCTCAATACGCTGTGATTTCAACTCCGGACTCGCAACACTCAATTCAGCGGCAATCAGTTCATTTGCCGGATAGAGAAAAACTTCTTCTTCAGAAAGGAACTGAAGAAGGTCATCATATATTTTTTGTGCTTGCAGCAGATTGTGTGTAAGCACAACAGCCGATTTCCCTGATTTCCGGAACATCGACGCAATGAATACGCTCCTGGAAGATCCGGACAGGCCTGCAACCAGCTGCTCCTCCAAACCTTCTTCCACACCTGCAGCAAGTGCCTGCAGTTCTTCATTTTGTCCGATCAAGTGTAAGATGCTTTTCAAGGGAGTATTCCTCCTCTCTTTATGCTTTCTATTTATAAAATTTTAGAATATCTCAATTCCTGCTTCTTGCAGGTATTGAGCATGAATGTAAATCGTATGAATCGATTAAATTAAAAACCTATTAACACAATGCTACAGGGTGTTATATCAATAGAAAAATGCTTTGGTACTAAGACCAAAGCCGATTAATGGATAAGATAATCTGACTGATGATAGTCCGGATTACGGTTTAAGGATTCCTCGCAGTCCTCGCAAATCGTTCTAATATGGATATCGCCATTTTGTTCATAAGAGACCATATCCATCCGCTCTTCCTCCGAAAGCTTATGCAGCCCCACCTGCTCGGAATGCAAAGATACTTGCGAAAGACTCCCGACTTTATGGCCGCAATGACGGCAGAAATAATGGATAGTCATGTTCCATCCTCCTTCATAAACACTCCTGTCATTAGTATGAACGTGTTATGAAGGAGTTATACAGCAGAAGGCTCAGTTAAACTTATTCATTACCTCGAGGAAAGGCTTCCCGAGCCATTCTTCACATGCTTCCGTACAGGATTTGATGACATCCTGCATCGTCTCCCATTCTTCCGGCGTAAACTTCCCTAACACATAATCAGGTACCTTCATCCCGCTTGGCGGACGGTCAATTCCGACTCTGATCCTGTTGAACTGCTGGGTACCCAGGTGAGCAATGGTTGACTTGATGCCATTATGCCCTCCTGGACTACCTTTTTGGCGAAGCCTGATTTTCCCTACAGGCAAATCCAAATCATCATAAATCACCAATAAGTCCTCTTCATCGATATCAAAGTAATCCATCAGAGGAACAATACTTTCTCCCGATAAGTTCATATATGTAAGAGGCTTCAGTAATATGACCTTTTCGCCTTTATGATGAATGCTTGTATATACCCCTTTGAACTTTGATTGATTAAGGGGGCTGTCAAACTTTTTGGCAAGTTCATCTATAATTTCAAAACCGATATTATGCCTTGTACGATCATATTGAGCTCCCGGGTTGCCAAGCCCTACTATTAATTTCATTTATTACACCTCATTTTCCTGCACTGCCGATACCCTAAGTATAAACGATAAAAGGCGCAACCCGCAAAAGGCTGCGCCTGAAATTAGATTATTCTTCTTCGCTTTCGCTTTCATTGCTTGCTTCTGTTTCTCGGCCTTCCTCATTTTCAGGCTGGCCAGCTTCCTGTTCTTCACCAGAACTGATTTCTTCCTCTTGGCGAGGAGCAAGCACAGATGCAATTGTACGTTCATCTTCTGTGTTAATGGTAAAGGAATAATTGCTTTTAATATCGCCTATTGTAATTGTATCCCCTACTTGCAGCTCAGAGATATCCACCTGGATGCTGTCAGGGATATCAGAAGGCTTAGCAGTTACTGACACATCATGCAGCGGCTGCTGTAATACACCGCCATCTTTAACTCCTGCAGATTCTCCAACAAGCTCCACCCGCACATCTGCGTCCATTTCTGAAGACATGTTGACTGCAAGGAAGTCAGCATGGATAACAGCATCTTTAATGTGGTCCTGCTGATATTCACTCAAGACAACATTCTGTTTGTTACCGTCAATATTTAAAGAAATGATTCCGTTTCTTCCTGCTTCTCTCATTGTTTTAATGAATTCGATGGAGTCAATTGAAATCGGAGTATTCTTTGCTTGATAGCCATAAACTACCGCAGGAATATCTCCATTATGTCTCAGCTTGGTCAAATCAGATCTCTTTGTACCTTTTCGATTATTAGCTTTTAGTTCAACAGCCATGAATAAACACCTTCCTCAGTTTCTAGAATAGTCTCTCTATAGAAAATACCCTAAAATAGGAAAGATTAAACAGGTTATTCTTAATTTATGTTTTCCTTTGGGTGATTACGGTTGGCGAGAGGTTGTACTTTTGTTGAATTGCGGTTCGTTCTCGGCTCTTTCGGGGTGTGACTTTTTCTTTTGTGCTGACTTGAACCTCATTCCGGACTCTTTCGGGGTGCGACTTTTTCTTTTGTGTTGACTTGAACCTCGTTCCGCCCTCTTTCGGGGTGTGACTTTTTCTTTTGTGCTGACTTGAACCTCATTCCGGACTCTTTCGGGGTGTGACTTTTTCTTTTGCGCTGACTTGAACCTCGTTCCGCCCTCTTTCGGGGTGCGACTTGACTCCTTTTGGCTGACTTGAACCTCGTTCGTTCACGCCTTTTTCTAAGTCTGACTTTTCCTTGTCAAATAATTCTTCCCCTTGTAAAAACAATTACAAACATACTTTTATGACTGCTGCATTACGTTTCTAACCATTATATAAAGCAATAAAAAACCAGACGACATATGCCGTCTGGTTCCAGTCATCGATCAATCAAACAAAGTACTTACTGATTGCTGCTCGAATACACGGATGATCGCTTCACCGATTAGAGGAGCAACAGAAAGCTGTGCAATTTTATCGATCATTTTATCTTCTGCTAAAGGAATGGAGTTCGTTACGATTAATTCTTTGATCTTTGAGTTTTGAATTCTTTCAATAGCAGGGCCTGAAAGTACCGGGTGAGTACAGCACGCGTATACTTCACGTGCGCCATTTTCCACAAGGGCATTGGCTCCAAGAGTGATGGTTCCTGCTGTGTCGATGATATCATCGATCAGGATGGCGATTTTGCCATCAATGTTTCCGACGATATTCATGACTTCAGATACATTTGGCTTTGGACGGCGTTTGTCGATGATGGCAATCGGCGCTTTCAATCTTTCAGCGAGTTTACGGGCTCTTGTCACTCCGCCGTGGTCCGGGGAAACAATAACAACATCCTCAGAATTGAAGCCTTTTTCAATGAAGTAATCCCCCAGGATCGGTACACCCATTAAGTGATCAATCAAGATATCAAAGAAGCCTTGGATCTGAGGTGCATGAAGGTCCAGCGTGATAACGCGGGTAGCACCGGCAGTTTCAAGCAGGTTTGCAACCAGCTTTGCTGTAATCGGCTCACGCGCACGTGCTTTACGGTCTTGTCTTGCGTAGCCATAGTACGGCATTACGATATTGATTGTCTTTGCAGAAGCTCTCTTAAGCGCATCCACCATGATCAATAACTCCATCAGATTTTCATTTACCGGAGCACAAGTTGATTGGATGACGAACACGTCGCAACCGCGGATACTTTCTTCGATATTGATTTGGATTTCCCCGTCACTGAATTGTTTTACGGTACATTGTCCAAGTGGGACTCCCACTTCTTTCGCAATTTCTTCTGCTAGCGATCTGTTTGAATTCAAAGAAAAGATTTTTAATTTAGAATTAGAGTAACTGTTAGGCATGGCAACCTCCAAAATTAGTTGTTGTTAAGATTTAATTTATTTACATAGTTTTCTTTGTTCACTTGGCGGGCTCTGGCAATGGACAGGGATTCACCTGGAACATCCTGGGTAATCGTTGATCCTGCAGCAACATAAGAACCTTTTCCGATTGTCACAGGTGCTACGAGGTTTGAGTTGCATCCGACAAAAACACCGTCTTCAATCTTTGTAAGGTGCTTGTTCTTTCCATCGTAGTTCACAGTGATGGAACCGCAGCCCAGGTTCACATCTTCTCCCACTTCTGCATCACCAATATAACTTAAGTGGGAAGCTTTGCTGCCTTTCCCAAATGTAGATTTCTTGATTTCAACGAAGTTGCCGATTTTCACTTCATCCATAACCTGGGAATGTGGACGGATATGGGCGAATGGCCCGATATTCACATCCGAACCGATTTCACTGTCATGGGCAACAGACTGCTTGATGACAGTATTATTGCCGACTTTACAGTTAATAATTTCAGTATTGGGCCCGATTAGGGTATCCTCTCCAATTACCGTATCTCCTTTAATAACGGAACCCGGCTGGATGACTGTATCCCTGCCGATTTCAACATCGGCACCAATATAAGTGGTATTCGTGTCAATGATTGTGACACCGTTGCGCATATGTTTTTCGTTAATGCGTTTTTTCATGATTTGTTCTGCCTGAGATAAAGCGACACGGTCATTGACTCCCAATGTCTCTTCAAAATCATCGGTCTGATAAGCTCCGACTACTTCGCCGTCTGCTTTCATGATTTCAATGACATCCGGTAAATAGTATTCACCTTGTACATTATCATTGGAGACTCTTTTCAATGCATCAAAAAGGGCTTTGTTATCAAAACAGTACGTTCCTGTATTGATTTCTTTCACAAGCCTTTCTTCTTCAGAGGCATCCTTATGCTCTACGATCTTTTCCACGAGCCCCTCTTCATTCCGGATGATTCTTCCGTAACCTGTCGGATCGGCCGGGTTACCTGTCAGGATGGTCGCTTTTGCTTTTTGCTCATCATGATGCTTTAAAAGCGCTTCCATTGTTTCTGCTTTAATAAGCGGAGTATCCCCGCAAACCACCAAAGTAGTGCCTTCAAGTCCGCTCAGGCTGCTTTCCGCCTGCATGACTGCATGAGCTGTTCCAAGCTGTTCCTCTTGAAGGGAAAATTCACTTTTTCCTTCAAGGTGTGTCTGAACAAGCTCAGCGCCATGTCCTACTATCGTTACTGTTTTATTTATATCAAGATTTGAAATTTGATCAACTACATGTTCCACCATCGGCTTGTCGCAAACCGGGTGCAGCACTTTATATAGCTTGGATTTCATTCTGGTTCCCTGTCCTGCTGCTAAAATAACGGCATATCTATTAGTCATATATTTAGGGCCCTCCAATATCCTATTTTCCATTACGAATATATCCTAAATACCTGCATATTTCAAGGAATCTCTATAAAATACACATATTTGACAAGGGCTGAGTGAATGGGGATTGTATGTGAAAATAATATTGAGGGGAAAGGGAGCTATTAGTAAATGAGGAATTTTAACCTGGTGTGGATTGTAATCTCTGGCATTTAAGTTGGAATGAACAATGCATAACCTCATTATGCTCTTTTCACAAATATAGTTGCTATTCAAATATGATCAGAGTAGTGATTTCCGCTCCAGGCGTACGACTCCGCGGGGCGTGCGGTGAGCCTCCTCGGCTTCGCCTGCGGGGTTACGTTCCAGTGGGTACGTAACCTTGGTCTCACCTGTCACGCTAGTCCCGCAGGAGGTCGCACACCTTCCGCTCCAATCGACACATTAATAACTTTAGCAGCAATAAAAAGCACTAAAAAACCACAACCAGCCAGGTGACAACATTTTGTAAATATGATTGACATTGATAATGAGGAGAATAATATCTACTCTAGAATCTCCCTAACTTAACAAAAAAGCAGGATATTACTTGGGTGATATTGGTCTATTAGAATCGTTCCATCTATACAATTTCATATAATCCATTCTTTATCCCTGTGACTTACCCAGGTAACGGAATCCCTTGCATAGACTCAAAAAAAAAGAGCCTTACTATAGAAGTAGGCTCCTGCTGTCATTATTCTGTTAAGAAGCACTTCCAGCTTCTTCTAGTTCCACTTCTTCCAACTCACCTAAACGATGATATTCTGTAAGAACTGCTTCCTGGATTTTGCCGCGAGTGCCTGAGTTGATTGGATGAGCGATATCACGGAATTCTCCATCTGGAGTTCTTTTGCTTGGCATTGCAACAAACAATCCGTTATTGCCATCGATGACACGAATATCGTGTACGACAAACTCATTGTCCAGTGTAATGGAAGCAATGGCTCTCATTCGACCATCGGTATTTACACGGCGTAATCTAACATCTGTTACTTCCACTTTATTCACCACCTTTTTCCCTAGATGAAATCTACTTAAAATATTCAACGAAATTTTCGCAATTCCTTCTTAATTTGTAAAATTTTTTGAAAAAATTACGTTTTTTCAGAAATCTTCTGACAAATAACGTTTTAAACCTTGATATATAGGGAATAGTACATGATTAATTTTTTTCAATTTTTTATGAAGTTTTTCACTTGTAATGTCACTCCAAAAAGAATTTCCCACAAAAAAAGAGGATTTCGCAAGACGAATCCCTCTTTTACCAATTATTTTACAAGTGCGACTACTTCTATCTCCACCAGCGCATCTTTTGGAAGTCTTGCAACCTCGACACACGATCTGGCTGGTTTGTGGTCCGCAAAATATTCGCCATACACTTCATTGATGGCAGCAAATTCATTCATGTCCTTAATGAAAACTGTCGCTTTAACGACCGTTTCAAGTGAGGCACCGGCTTCCTCCAAAACAGCTTGCAGGTTTTTAAAAACCTGATGTGTCTGGTCTGCCACTGTTCCTTCGATCATCATTCCTTCTGCTGTCAATGGAATTTGACCTGAACTGTAGAAAAGGTTATTAACGATGATTCCTTGTGAATATGGACCAATAGCCGCCGGGGCTTTAGAAGTGGAAATGCTTCTCATATTAATTTCCTCCCGTTTCAAGAAATGAAATAGCAGATTTGAAATAATTTCCTTCTGATACGTTAATTTGTTTCTCTTTTACATCAACATCTGATAGCTTCACCAGTGAGATGTATTCATCTACAAGGCGCTCATCGGCATTTTCCGCTTCTACCAGGACGGCAATCCCAGATAATTGGGCGGAGAATTCATCAAGAAGATTTTTCATGCCGTTCACAGTGCCGCCCGCCTTCATGAAATCATCTACTACCAGGACCTTTGAACCTTCCTTGAGGCTTCTCTTAGAAAGGACCATTGTTTGAATGCGTTTAGTTGATCCAGATACATAGTTAATACTGACTGTGGACCCCTCTGTCACCTTGCTGTCCCTTCTTACAATTACGACAGGTACATTCATGTGACTCGCTATGGCATGGGCAATCGGTATCCCCTTTGTGGCCACTGTCATGATGACATCAATATCACTGTCGGCGAAAGCAGAGGCAAATAACTTGCCGACCTTGTCCATTGCCCTCGGGTTTCCAAGCAGATCTGTCATATATAAATAACCGCCTGGCAAAAGCCGTTCCGGATTGGCAAGGTGGTCACACAGTTCTGCAATCACTTCACCCGCATCAGACTTTTTTACTTTTGGTATATATCGTACACCGCCTGCAGCCCCGGGTACAGTCTGTACAGTTCCTACCCCCCCGGCCCTCAAACGTTTCCTTGATAATTCCCAAGTCTTCACTGATCGATGATTTCGCAGAGCTGTATCTTTCGGAAAAAAACGTAAGGGGTACTAAGTGGTGAGGCCTCTCCAGCAGATAGTGAGTCATATCGATTAACCGTTCGCTTCTTTTGAATTTCAATTGTGATATACCTCCTTCAAATCCGAATATTGTAAGCTAAATATATCACTAATATACGGATTTAAGCAAGAGGGATCCGGTCACCCTGCATCCTCACAGCAAAAACCTGGTCACAGAACCCACGCAGTCCGTTATATATACGCGGAAGTCTTGATTCATATTGGACAAGGCCGAATACTGTCGGACCGCTCCCGCTCATTAGCACGGCGTCTGCACCGAAACGCTCCATTTGTTCTTTAATGTGCTGGACTTCCGGATGCATGTTTAGCGTGACAGATTCCAGGACATTCCCCAGGCTGCTGCACATATCATCATAATGCCCTTTTTCAAGAGCTGTAAGCATGCCGGCAGTATCAGGATGGCGGACACTATCCAATCTCAGATTCTTGTAGACCTCCCCAGTAGAAACGCCTATTGACGGCTTGGCCAGGATCACCCAGCAGTTCGGCGGAGCTTTAATATGCTGGATCTTTTCTCCCCGCCCTTTTGCCAGTGCAGTTCCTCCATACACACAAAATGAAACATCCGAGCCAATTTCAGAACCGAGCTCAGCCAGCTCGTCCAATGAAAGGCCAAGATTCCATAAATCATTAAGCCCTCTCAGAGTAGCAGCCGCATCACTGCTTCCGCCAGCAAGACCTGCGGCAACAGGGATGACTTTATCTATAGATATGGCGACACCCTTTTTGATTCCGAGCCTTTCTTTCAATAAATGAGCAGCCTGATAGGCAAGGTTGCGCTGGTCATCCGGAACAAACCGGTTATGAGACAGGATCTTGATCGTATCTTGTTTCAGCTCATTTAGTTCAATACGGTCGGCTAAATCAATTGTCGTCATAATCATCTCGACTTCATGGTACCCATCTGGACGTTTATGGAGAACATCAAGGGTAAGGTTGATTTTAGCCGGTGCTTTTACTAACGTTCTCAAAAATATCACCTACTTTTATACAAACCAATTAGACGAACATCTTTGCTATTTTTTCTTATATGCTCTTTTCGTGAAATTATTGCTATTCAACAAGTTCAGACTGATTTACGCTCCAGGCATGCGACTCCGCGGGGCGTGCGGTGAGCCTCCTCGGCTTCGCCTGTGGGGTCTCACCTGTCACACTAGTCCCGCAGGAGGTCGCACGCCTTCCGCTCCAATCGACATTTTTAGTTTATAAACTAAAAATGGAATTCAAAAAAACACATTATTGGAAAACAGCCATCATTTAAAGAAACAATTCGCTCAAAGATGTTCAATTCGTTCGTTTTTTATGCTCTTCATGGATTATCTATGGAAACTATTTTAGCATATTCCTTCTTTGGCATGCTGTAAAACCCTCGATTTTTTATTAGTTACTCTCATGCTAGCCTTTTCAAAGAAAGAACATTCATTGCAGAGCTTAATTATTGTTCATCAGAACAAAAAAAGGACCGGCCAGAAGGAATTCTCCCTTCTAAAGCCGATCCTTTTCACTGCGGCAAGTCAGCAAGTGATTTATTCAGGAGTTTCAGGACTGGTTGTTCAACATCCCTCGTTGCGCAAGTTCTACTGCCCTTTTTACCATATTTCCGGCATCCTTGGATCTAATGCCACCCCATCCTTCTTTTTGGACAGTGTCATAAAATCCAAGTTCTTTCGCAATTTCTTCCTTCAAACGATCGGACATCATTCCTCGTCTTCTGCTCATCACTATTCCTCCTTTATTAAGGCCGCATGTTTAGCATGAACAGAAATGCAAATAATGTTACTGGGAGAATGACTCCATAAATTCCAATATGTATATGCTCTATAAAAGTTAAAAAGCAGTAAACGGATGTTTACTGCTCAAGGATCATTGCTCCTGCTGCTTCATCATAGAAAGTTAACTCAACTGTATCAGTGAGTACATCTGCATAGCTGTAAGATACTCGTTCAAATGCGTTCTCATCTTGATCTAATTGAACGACGAAAACTGAAGGGTAAGTCTCTGCTAGGACACCTGACCGTTCGATTGTTTTACGACGTCCGCCATTGGCTTTTAACATCAAACGTTTTCCTAAATTAGAATCAAGGGATTTTTTTATGTCGGCTAATGTTTTTGGCATCACGCTTCCACCTCACTATAATTAGTATAGCACTTTATGTAACAAAAGTCAAATAAATTTATAATTTTATCAATAAGCTTTAAACTCTGTCAATGCTTTTCATCCAACAAAATACTTTTTTTTTCAACAAAGTTAGCTTTCCCCGAAGGATTTCATATTATGTAAAGGATTTACTTTTGGCTTCTTTTGACTAACCGTCAGCCAAATTGTCGAAGAATATTTATCATATTGCTAATAATCATTAGTCATTCCATGCGAAAATTATTGGGTGCAATGATTTCCGCAATTAAGTCTAATTTGCAAAAAAAAATTGAAGAACATTAATTTTCATCACTCTTGTTATATCAATGCTAATTCTTTTTCTAAAATACACCCTTTCTAGATCCCTCAAAATAAGAGGGAGACCCTTAAGCGATTTCGCCCTTCAATTGTTATGTTATTTTCACTTTTCTCCTCGATACTGATTACTCTACTCATAAACCTGAGTCCTTTTGTTCAAATGCTTGCTTAATTATAAATGTACATGCCTGCATTTAGATTGATAGCGATTTTCCAATCACGGCAGCTTAAAATAAAAAAAAGCCGTAAGAATCATCTTCATACGGCTAATATGGTTAATCATCATCCACTGGCTTATATGGCATCCCCGTTCTCAATACCCCCCTGGTCTCGATGCCGCCCAGGCCCTTGTCGCCCGTCAATGTATTTCTCAGTATATCCCATACATTTACCGGCTCAGTAAAGGCTGTATAACTGATCTTTGCAACAATATATACCGGGTCTAACGCGTGAATATTCACCCGCAGCGGAGAGCTCGCGAAATTAGCTCCCGCATGGATGAGAGATTCGAAATGGGATTGGCAGGCACCCGCAAAGATGACCAGCTGATCAAGGTGAGGAACCCGCTTCCTCGCTTCTCTGACTGTATTGACAAAGTAACGGGAGTGGCGGTACGCATTGATATCTGACTTCTTCCCTTTGGACTTCGTGTAGGCATCATGGCCCGTTATCACCAAAATGTCAGGACGATACGTCTCGATAAGGGCACCAATCCTATCTGGCATTTCTTTTTCATTGCAATGCACGCCGTCTACCGGTACACCGATTTTTTCATACAAATCAAGGCACTTTTGCAGATAAGATTGATCACCGTCTAGATGCAGCACACGCCCAGGGATTTGGAAATAATTATATTCTTCTCTATAAGCATTTGTGGAATGGTATTCCTGTTTCTGTTTTTGCAAGTCGATATCCTGTCGGAACAATTCTAACGATTGCTGTTCCAGAGACCTGAATTCCATAGTCCTTCGCTTGTATTCGCGGGGATCAATGATTTGCAGATCCTCAATCGGAGCATCTGCTACCAACCTGTAGTCTTCTCCATATAATATCGCCGTTTTACGTCCGCCTGATTCCATGATGTCAATGATGCGGAATAAGATGTCACATTGATGAGACTTCCGGCCGACGATGGCATTGACCTCTAATTTCACTGGCGTCAACTCCATTGGATAGAACATCCATTAAATAAATCTTCCTTTAGTAACCTATGCACCTGCCCGGAATTCGGTGTCTTCCCAAATATTCAGAAGGAATTTCAACAAAGTAAGCGAAAACTATATTGATTAATATAAATGGGGGATGTTTGTAATGTCTGATTTCATTTCACATGTCGGTACGATCGAGATTCCTGTAAGCAGCCTTGAGAAAGCCATTCCATTTTATAAAGAGGTTATCGGTGTTGAAGTTGCATTCAGGGGTGAAAAGAACGCCATGCTGACGTTTAAAAAAACCGGGGTACCAACTATATTTATTGTTGAAACCGACCAAAAAGACCGAATATCTTTTATAAATTCCAATACAGGTGTTGAGCATACGATTATCGATTTCTACACCGCTGATTTAGAGGGTTTTTACAAATGGCTGAAGGCGAAGAACATCGAAGTGGGTCCGTTGAACATCCATCCGGAGCACGGGTTAGGCGGTTTTGGCTTTAAAGACCCGGATGGCAATTTATTGAGTGCCACGAACGTTTTGCATGAAGGACAATAGACAAAATAAGAGGCTGGGACAAAACCTTAATAAAAGGGTCTTTTCGCAATGAGTGTGGCTGTTTAAAAGTAATGGATTTCCGCTCCAGCCGTACGACTCCGCGGGGCGGGCGGTGAGCCTCCTCGGCTTCGCCTGTGGGGTTACGTTCCAGTGGGTACGTAACCTTGGTCTCACCTGTCCCGCTAGTCCCGCAGGAGGTCGCACGGCTTCCGCTCCAATCCCCCTACGTAATAGGGTAAAGGGTAAAATAGCATTAAAAGAACAATCTTTTAGAAAAGATCCTAATAAAATGAATGAACCGCATGAGGTCAAGTATATAAACCTTGATCTCATGCGGCTTTATTTTCGGTAATTCTACTTGAAACAATTAATTTTATACTTATGTCCCAGCCTCATATCATCTATTTAAATAACGGAAGCAGTTCATTACTCAAAGTTGCAAATTCCTGGATTGAAAGGGTTTCTCCCCTTCTGACAGGGTCTATTCCCGCTTTTTCCAGGCTGGCGATAATTTCTTCCTTTTTTTGTTTTCCATCTGGCAGCTGGCTTGTCAGGTTGTTTAAGATGGTTTTTCTCCTTTGGGCAAAGGAAGCTCGAGTGACTGTAAAGAAAAAGTCTTCATCCGCTACCTCGGCAGCCGGTTTTTCCCGTTTCGTCAGCCTGATAACAGCGGAGTCCACATTGGGCTGGGGCATGAACACAGTCTTAGGCACCGTCATGACCGTTTCAGCCTCTGTATAGTACTGAATTGCAATGGAAAGCGAACCATATTCTTTGGTACCAGGAACAGCCGCAATCCTGTCCCCCACTTCTTTCTGAAGCATTACGCAAATCCCCTTTATCGGTAACCCTTCCGTAAGAAGCTTCAATATTATGGGTGTCGTTACATAATAGGGAAGATTGGCGACAACCATTATATCTTCATAACCTGACAATTCTTTTTCAATCATTGCCTCAACATCAGCTTTCAAAATATCTTCATTCACGATTGTCACATTATTATAAGGTGACAGCGTATCAGCCAGAATAGGGAGAAGCCGCTGGTCAATCTCAAAAGCAAGGACCTTTCCAGCCGTTCTTGCTAAATGTTCTGTCAAAGCACCGATTCCCGGACCGATTTCTATGGCTGCTGTTTTCTCTGAAAGGCCGGCATATTCGGTAATATTCCTCAGTATATTAGGATCAATTAAAAAGTTCTGCCCAAGGCTCTTTTTGAATGAAAATCCATATTTCTGCAAAATTTCCTTCGTCCGAATGGGCGTCGCAATATCTTTATGCATCATTTTCCTCCTGTAATATTGTAGTAAGTGCTTCAGCAAATTCTTCTTGCTTTATTTCAAACATTTTCAACCTTTTATGAAGCTGCTTTCCATTTGTATAGCCGATTCTCAGCAGTTCCCCCAGCCGCTCTCTTCTTTCCTTTGCTTTGGGGCCGCCGATTAATCCGGCAGTGATCAAGTCATCTACGCTGATTTCTTCCTGAAGGGAGCCGTTCATGATATGCGCTTCCTTCAATGCTGACTGGATTGCAGAGGGAGAGGCATGTTCAACCCCTATCCCTCTCCCTCTCTTTGGGAGTGCCTCGCTTTTAGGAATGAAGGCGTGCTTGCAGCCTGGAACATGGTCATTTACTATCTTTCTTATTCGCTCACCAGGATAATCAGGATCAGTGAATATAATCACTCCTCTTTTTTCCTGGGCGTGTTTTATTTTCAATAAAGTTTCATTTGAAACAGCCGACCCATTTGTCTCAATCGTGTCAGCATCGACAGCCCTTCGGATGGCCGTTGTATCGTCTCTGCCTTCCACCACAATGATTTCTTTAATTTTCATTATTTCCTCCAAAAATTTGAAACATTTTTGTAACTTGAACCGTCTAATATGTAACGAACCAATTTGCTTGTATTGAATATTATAGCCTTTCTAAGCAAAAGGGAAAAGAAAGATATGTAAAAACAGGATTTAGTGGAAAATAAAAAAGCAGGAGGAAATCCCCCTGCCTCATAAATCAGTTCAATATTTTAATTTTCACCTGTTTCCTGCCCCAACGGTAAGCTTCAGATTTCGATGGGAAAAAGACGTCAATCTTATTTCCTCTGATCGCTCCGCCAGTATCGGCAGCGACTGCATAACCGTAGCCTTCAACATATACCTTTGTTCCCAATGGAATGACAGAAGGGTCAACAGCAATGACTTTGACACCAGGATTGGCTCTTAAGTTGATTCCTGTAGCCGTAATGCCTGAACAGCCGTTACAGCTTCCAGTGTACGCCGTAGAGCTTACATAGAACTCTTTACCGCCGCTTGGGGCGCTGGATGATGTTCCACGGGATACCTGGGCAACCAGTACCTTTGTGCCGACATTAACAATTTTGTCCTGGCTTTCCTTAACGGTCTTTTCACTGACCAGTTTACGGGAAACCTCTTTTCCGTTTTCCTTCACCACTTCATACTTCTTTTCTATCAATCCCTGCTGCCCGGCTTGAACGACTTCTTCCTTGCCTTTTGTCAGGCCTGAGTCCTTACGGGTTACGACAGAAAAATCTTTCGGTTCTTCCACTACATCGGTGACTTTTTCAACTCGAACGACATTTATGACATCATTTGCTTTAACTGTGCTGTCTAAATTGGGTTCCACTCGGTCTTCTTCCGCTAGTGTGATTCCTTGTTGCTTTAAAAAGTCAGCGACCGTAGTCGAAGTTGACCATGCATCCTTTTCTTCTCCTCCAACAACCAGTTTCAGAGAAAATGCCGGTGCAATCTCAACTTTTAAATCTTTCTTTACTTTTTCGTCAAGGCTGACATTGACTTTATCGTACTCGCCAACCTCAATTTTTTCATCTGCCAGCAGTTCCTTGACTGTTCCCGCTGTGGTCCAAACCTTCTTCGTTTCATTTCCAACCTTGATTTCCACCTGTTTCGCCGGTTCCCAAACCACTTTCATGTTATTTGTAACCTCAGTCGATCCTGTAGGATACAAATAGTCTTCTGATTGCAAAGGAATCTCTAAATCTTGCAAAATATCTTGTATGGTATTTGCGTGTGTCCTAATTTCTTTGTCTTCGCCATTCAACGTCAGAGCAACTGACTTCTTAGTCCCCTCGAACAGAAGGTAACCGAAAACTGCCGCAAAAGCCACAATACTTACGGTCAGAATGGCCCATTTCCTTTTTTTCATCGACTTGGAAAACAGGTTTTTCATGTTTTCATCATTCATGAAAAACGCCTCCTTTTCTCGGAGTGATTATATTAGACTAGTAACACACTTGTCAAGCCTAACCCCCTTAGTTTATGAGTCTAGTAATTTTGGGAACATATCGCCATTATGCAAAAACTCATAAAAAAAGGGAAGGATAACTTCTCGACACGGTTATCCTATGAACAAGATGATAAATGTAGAACATTCGATTTTTGGTCTTTTCCAGGACAAGCTTTCCTAAACCTCGACAAAATCCCTTGTCAATCTATGCCGAATAATTTTTTTGCATTTCGGGTTGTTTTTTCGGCCACTTCCTCAAAAGTAACTCCTTTTATGTCTGCAATTTGTTCAGCAACCAATTTTACATAGGAAGGTTCATTTCGTTTTCCTCTGTATGGGTGCGGAGCGAGATAAGGGCAGTCTGTTTCGATCAGAAGCTTATCCAAAGGAACTTCTTCTGCAACCTCTTTAGGTTTTTTTGCATTCTTGAACGTAACCGGACCGCCTAAGGAAATCAGAAAGTTCATATCCAGGCAATCACGTGCCGTCTCCGGGCTCCCGCTGAAACAATGCATAATCCCGCCAACTTCCTTAGCATCTTCTTCTTGCAGAATATCCACAATATCCTGGGTTGCTTCACGATTATGTATTACGATCGGCAGCTTTACTTTCTTTGCAAGCCTGATCTGTTTACGGAATACTTCCTGTTGAATGTCTTTTGGCGACTTATCCCAATGATAATCGAGTCCTGTTTCGCCAATTGCCACTACTTTCGGGTGTGACGACAATTCTTCAATCCAGTTCAAATCTTCGTCTGTCATATCAATCGCATCAACCGGATGCCATCCAATGGCAGCATAGAGAAAATCATACGTATCAACAAGCTCCATTGCCTTATTGATCGTCGGGCGGTCAAAGCCGACCACAACCATATTCTCTACTCCCTCTTTTTGCGCTCTTGCAATGACTTCTTCTAAATCTTCACTGAATTGATCAGCATTTAGATGGACATGAGTATCAAACAACATAAATAAGACTCCTTTATTATTTAAATTCTATACTATTCTTCTATGACAAGCTTCTCACTTATGTAACGTTTTCCT
Organism: Bacillus sp. AK031; assembly: GCF_053903065.1. NCBI lineage: Bacteria > Bacillati > Bacillota > Bacilli > Caryophanales > Bacillaceae > Bacillus > Bacillus sp. AK031. The sequence goes on from NZ_CP096424.1 coordinate 4,248,233, forward strand.
AACAAATGAATCCCTGATGATAATTACGTTATAACGTAAATGATTCACTTTTCAAATATTCAGCGTGATTAAAGACTTCTCAATAACAATCCAAAAATTATTGTTACCCTGTACGAAAACGGTTAAACATTTTTTGGAAAAATAAAGAGAGTGTTTCACGTGGAACACTCTCTTTATAAAAGTATTACTTCACTTTTGCTCCATTAGCAAGAGATTCATCTACACTTGCCAAAGATAGTACTCCATCTTTTTCTCCAGCGAGGATCATTCCCTGTGATAATTCGCCGCGAAGTTTCACCGGCTTCAGGTTTGTCACGCAAATCACTTTCTTTCCAACCAGCTCTTCCGGTGAGTAAAATTTAGCAATCCCTGAAACTACCTGGCGTTTTTCATAGCCCAGGTCAAGTTGAATTTTAAGAAGCTTGTCTGCCTTCTTCACCGGTTCCGCATGTGTAACCGTTGCAACCCTGAGTTCAACCTTCATGAAATCATCTATGGTGATTTCCTCCTGCTCAGGTACCTTTTCCTCTTTTTCTTCTTTTGGCTGAGGAGCCGTCCCCTGCATTTTCTCTTTGATGAATTCTACTTCCTCAGCAATCTCAAGGCGAGGGAAAATCGGTTCTCCCTTTTGCACAACCTTTGTACCGCCTGGAATCATACCGAATTCTTCAAGGCTTTCCCAAGTTGTCAGTTCTTCCTTATCTACATTCAATTGCCCAAATATCTTTTGCGGTGTTCTTGTCAGGAAAGGCTGAAGCATAACAGCTGCACGGCGAAGTGTTTCAGCAAGATGAACCATTACATTTCCAAGTTCGTCTTTTTTGTCCTCATCTTTTGCCAGTATCCATGGCTGAGTTTCATCGATATATTTATTTGTACGGCTGATCAGCTGCCAAATGTTTGATAATGCGACGGAGAACTCCATGTTTTCCATAGCCTTCTCATAGTTTTGCACACTCTCTTTGTTAACTTCGAGAAGTTCTTTATCGAAAGGACCTTCCGAACCTTTATACGCTGGAATGACTCCATCGAAATATTTATTGATCATGGCTACTGTACGGTTCAACAGATTGCCTAGATCGTTGGCAAGGTCAAAATTGATTCTTTCTACAAATCCTTCCGGAGTGAACACACCATCAGATCCGAATGGGACTTCGCGAAGAAGATAGTAACGCAATGCATCCAGGCCGTAACGATCGATCAGTGTGACCGGATCTACTACATTCCCTTTTGATTTCGACATTTTTCCGTCTTTCATCAGCAGCCATCCGTGTGCAAAAACCTTTTTCGGAAGTGGAAGTTCAAGAGCCATGAGCATAATTGGCCAATAAATCGTATGGAAACGGACGATTTCTTTTCCGACAAGATGAACATCAGCAGGCCAATACTTAAGATATTTCGTATCTTCTTCACTACCATAACCTAGAGCAGTAATATAATTGGAAAGAGCATCAATCCACACATAAATAACATGCTTGGGATCTCCCGGCACTTTTACTCCCCAGTCAAAAGTCGTTCTAGATACTGCCAGATCTTCCAGCCCCGGCTTAATGAAGTTGTTGATCATTTCATTTTTGCGTGATTCCGGCTGGATGAATTCCGGGTTCTCTTTGTAATACTCCAATAACCGGTCGGCGTATTTACTCATTTTGAAGAAATAGGATTCTTCCTTCACCTTTTCTACGGGACGTCCGCAATCCGGACAGTTACCATTCTCCAGCTGTCTTTCTGTAAAGAATGACTCACAAGGTGTGCAGTACCAGCCTTCATACTGGTCAAGGTAGATATCCCCTTGTTCAACCAGCCGGCTGAAAATCTTTTCGACAAGGTCCTTATGGCGTTTTTGAGTAGTACGGATGAAATCGTCATAGGAAATATCCAATTTACCCCACAAATCTTGAATGCCCGACACAATATCATCGACATACTGCTGAGGGGTAATTCCGCTTTCTTCTGCTTTGCGCTGGATCTTCTGGCCATGTTCATCGGTCCCTGTCAAATACATGACATCATAACCGCGCATTCTTTTATAGCGTGCCATAGCATCTCCTGCTACAGTCGTATAAGCATGTCCGATATGTAAATTCCCGCTGGGATAATAAATAGGCGTTGTAATATAGAAGGTATTCAACTTTTCCTTCATTTGCTTTTCCTCCCTTATTCTTGTCGTTCGCATTCAGCTTGCCAGGGGCATCCCATTCAGTTCGGACCCCTGTCCTTATAAGCTTGCAATACATACATCATAACCTCTTGTATCCTCAAAATATACCTAAAATAAGCTGATTCTGCAACTAACAGAGGATGCCGGGCAGTCATAATCGACAGCATCTAACGGTTTATGTCGATTATTGTCGAATAAAGTAAAGTGTTAACTTGAAATTCGACATAAGTTTACACAACTTGATTTTAACTAAATAATATTCATTTGGGAATTTTTCAAAACACCAATCTAACAAAACCCTGATATAGCAACTTTTCATTGAAATTTGGGGTAATAAAATTTACAATTTTTATTATTGACGAATTTTGGAATCGCTGTTATTATAGATTCATAATCAAAAATATGTCGAAAAATGACGAATTCAAATAGACCATTTTTTCGAGAGGGGATAATGAAAATGAAATCAACTGGTATTGTACGTAAAGTGGATGAACTTGGACGTGTTGTAATTCCTATCGAATTGCGCCGTACATTAGGAATTGCTGAGAAAGACTCTTTAGAAATTTATGTAGATGATGAAAGAATCATCTTAAAGAAATACAAGCCAAGCATGACTTGCCATGTAACAGGTGAAGTATCTGACGATAACATCAAGTTAGCTGATGGAAAATTGATCTTAAGCCGTGAAGGTGCAGAAAAAATCATTAAAGAAATTCAAGATTCTTTTCAACTTGAAAAGTAATTTATAAATATAAAACACCCTGCAGGACAGACACCGTGATAATAGGTCTGTATGCAGGGTGTTTTTATGTTCATGTTTTGCTCTTTCAATAAGTATAGTTGCTATCAAAGGAGAAGAGTGATGATCCCGCTCAAGACGTGCGGCTCCGAGGTACGGGATTCCAGCTGCCTATGATTCGATTTTCATTCCCATTTCATGGAGAGCTTGCTTTAGCGTGCTGAAGGTCTTGATTTCGCTTAAATCAATCCCCAGCTGGATCGATGTCATAGCCACTTCCGGCCTTATACCTGAAAGGGTGGTTGTGATTCCAAGTAATGATAAGGTTTGAATGATGGAGTATATTTGCTGGGCAACCATTGTATCGACTATCGGTACTCCCGATAAATCGATAAAAAGCTTGTCCACTTGTTTTTCGATACATTTTACAGGGACAGTCTCCATTATTCTCCTTGCCCTTTCCGTATCAACATCCCCTATTAAGGGAAGAACTGCAACATCATTTCCAACTGGGATGACAGGGGCACCTAATTCTGAAATCAATTCATGCTGGGCTTTCATTCGGTCCCTCGTGATTTGATAATACAATTTTGAGAACTCCTGCATCAGTCTATCAAACGCGGTATGGATCGATTGATTACAGTTAAGGATGTTTCGTTTTGTCATTTCCTCGTCATGTTTCAAGACATATTCAGCCATGAAATCCATGATCACCTGGCGAAAATTCTGAACAGCTTCCAGTACCTCATGAATCGGTGTGCCAAGATCTGCCCTGCTCTTTGCCACCATAGCTGCCCATTGTTCCAGATTAAGCTGATACTCTTTTTTGTCATCCAAGAGAGAACTGGCGACTGTTTTTGTTGTTAATGCATTTTGCTCTCTTAAGAGTTCCTCATACTTTCCATCTGCATCAGCGGAATAAATGGACTCAGGAACAGGTTTTCTCATCTTCAGCCATTTATCCGCAAGAGCAGCGGTATTATCAATGATCGCTCTATATAATTCTTCATTCACTTTTCTGCTCATTTTTATAACTCCTCAAGGGTACTGTACCTTCCCTGGTTTACTCGTCACTCTACATGAAATGCTTGATATACATCTCTTTTCGGAAGGCCTCTTTCCTTGGCAACCCTTTTAATTGCTTCTTTTGAAGAGAGTTCCCCTTCATCTATGTAGTGATTTACATGCTCAACCAGAGACAGAGCACTCCACCATTGTTCACTCTCTTCTTCCGTTTCCGCTTCATTGCTTCCCTCTATAATAAGGCAGAACTCTCCTCGTATTTCACTGCTGCCGCTCCATTCCAGCACATCTTCCAAAGATCCCCTGATGAACTCTTCATATTTCTTCGTCAGCTCCCTGCAGAGGACAATTGCCCGATTGCCAAGGATCTCTTTCATTTCCTTAAGAGTCTCTTTCAGCCTGTGGGGTGATTCATAAAAAATCAAGGTACTGTTCTGCTTCGAAAGGATTTCCAGTTCTTTTCGCTTCTCTTTCTTACTGCGAGCAAGAAAACCGTAAAAATAAAATGGCTGCGGCGATAAGCCGGATGCAATCAGAGCTGTCAAAGCGGCATTGGCTCCCGGAAGAGGAATAACCGATATCCCTCTGTCTACAGCTTCTTTAACGATTTCATAACCAGGGTCCGAAATACAGGGCATGCCGGCGTCACTTACCAAAGCAACCGTCTCTCCATTTTCTATTCTTTCAAGAAGTTTTTCTCCACTGATTTCTTTATTGTGCTCATGGTAGCTGACGACAAACGTGTCAATCTCGTAGTAATTACATAGTTTTTTGGTGTTTCTTGTATCCTCCGCTGCGATGACATCACTTTCTTTTAGTATTCTAACTGCCCTGAAAGACATATCTTCCAGATTTCCGATTGGTGTCGGTACCAGATAAAGGCACCCTTTATCAGAACTGTTGAAGCTTTGCTGTGTTTTCAATTCCTTTCACCCTCTTCTCAAGCGACTTTCTTATTGTCCGTCTCCAAATAACATGCGGTGGACTTCCGGACCATATTGATTGTCTTCATTATATACAATAAGCGGCTGCAGTACCTTCAAGTCCGGGCTGCCGTCTTTAATTCCTTCTACAAGAACGGTGTTTGCTTCTTTATGTTTGTTTGGATACACAAACCGCATTCTTTTAGGTTCAATCCTATATTCCCTCATCAGTGTTAGTAAGTCTACCCCTCTTCCCGGCCTGTGGACGAAGGATGCTTTTCCCCCTTGTTTCAGCAAAAGGCTGACGGACTTCACGACATCTTCCAGAGTACACAGCAATTCATGGCGGGCAATAGCATAGTGCTCATTGCTATTAATCTTTTCTTTCTCTCCCTTGGAGAAGTATGGAGGATTGCAGGTCACCACATCAAACTTGTCATTTCCAAAGTGAGCCGGCATCTCTTTAACATCGCCGTGTATCATATGTATGCTGTTCTGCAGTCCGTTATATTCTATACTGCGGTTGGCCATGTCGAACAGCCGCTCCTGGATTTCCACCCCGGTGATCGGAGCACTTGTCCTGTTGCTCAGCATCAACGGGATCACTCCATTTCCTGAGCATAGATCAATTATTTTACCTTTGCGCCTCGGGACATAAGTGAAATTTGCCAGCAAAACCGCATCGAGCGAAAATGAAAACACAGATGGACTCTGAATAATCCTCAGGTTTTCGGCTAATAAATAATCAAGCCTTTCATCCTCTTTCATTATAACCATATTACTCCTCCATCATCTTCTAAGAAAATCGGATATCTTTATTGTCCGGTATTCTTTCAGTTTTACTCCTATTTAAAAATCGGAAGCGCCCCGTTTAGCCCAGCGGGACCGTACACTTGGAGCGAAAATCAGGCATCACATTTAAATTTTGCTTGCTTAGGAAAAAAAGCCCTCCTGATAGAACAGGAAGGCTTAAACCATAAGCTATTTTTTATTGAGGAAAGATAAACAGAACAAACAGTCTTCATCTTTACGGGGACTGCCAAAATGGATATTGCAAATATGAAAGCCTTCCTGATACAACCGTGCAAGATTATCATAGCCTTCACCCACATCCAGTGACTTATCCTCCGAGTCAGACTGTACCAGTCCCTTATTACCTTCAAGTGCAGCGCCTTTTGATGAGTTCCCTGTTTGCTCCAGTCTTCTGCGCAAATGTTCGTTTTCCAGCTGCAGAGAATTATTTTCTTCGAGAATTTCCGCTAAGACTTGTTTCAATTCACCCAGCTGCTGATAAAGCTGTCCTATCTGTTGCTCCATATTACTGACTGAATCAAAGAACTCTTTTTTATCCACTAAACTCCACCCCGTTACTCTGTGGCTTGAATTGAGACGGCACTTTCGTTTGCAATTTCATCTAAGGTAAACTCAAGAACCCGCTCGGCTTCCCTAACATCAACCTTGATGACACGTTCCAAAATATTGAGCCCGACCACTTTACCTTCACCATGCGGCGTTTTAATTATTTCCCCTAAGTCCGGAAGTTCCTCTTTGGCCGTTTCATACTCATCGTTTTCATATTTCAGGCAGCACATAAGCCGGCCGCATAAGCCCGAAATCTTCGTAGGGTTAAGGGAAAGATTTTGATCTTTCGCCATTTTGATTGATACTGGTTCAAAATCACCCAGATAAGTTGAACAGCACAGCATCCGCCCGCAAGGACCAATTCCGCCGAGCATCTTCGCTTCATCCCTGACACCGATTTGGCGAAGTTCAATACGTGTACGGAAAATGGATGCCAGATCTTTTACTAGTTCACGGAAGTCCACCCTGCCGTCAGCCGTGAAGTAAAAGATCACTTTATTTCTGTCGAAAGTATATTCTACATCAACCAGCTTCATATCAAGCTGATGTTCGGTGATTTTGCTGCAGCAGACCTCATAGGCTTCTCCAGCTGCATCTTTATTTTCTTGAACGGCCATTTGATCTTTATGATCGGCCAGTCTTATCACTTTTTTCAAAGGAAGGACGACATCATTCTCGCCGACCTGTTTACGGTCAACGACAACCTTGCCATACTCCACTCCTCTTACTGTCTCTACGATTACATAGTCGTTTTTTTCGATTTCCAGCTCGCCTGGATCGAAATAATATATTTTTCCCGCTTTTTTAAAGCGTACTCCTACAACATCGTACAAAGGAAATCACCCCTGTAATTTTAGCACAAGCTGTTCCAGTAACAGCTGAGTATTCATATTTGCGTTCAGTTTTCGTTTTGCTTCAAGTACGGCCGTCATTTTATCCGACAAACTGTTAGTGGAAACCTGAAGCGCGTCTGACTCCCATTCCTGCCTCTTGTCCGGGTATACCAGCTTATCTCCTTTATCTATCTGTATATACAGGAGATCTTTATATATAAGAAGTAATAGATCTAGCGCCCGATCTATTTGATGCTTCTCTTTGAAATGCTCGTTAAAATCCTCCTGCAAACTGATCATTGTCTGAAATGGACTCTTGCGGAGGACTTCATACAATTTTAACACTATTATTCTCGCTTGTGCAAACCACTCATCGCCGCTTAATTCAAAAGCCTCTTGGTAATTATTAGTTAAACTTGCTGCCAAAGGCGCCAAATGGACGGACACCCCTTCTGATACAAGCCTTTCTCTGATCAATTCCCTTGGCAGCGGTTGAAACGAAACCACCTGGCAGCGGGACAAGATCGTTGGCAGCATCCGGTGAACCTGCTCCGTCATCAATATCGCTGTGGTTTCTGATGAAGGTTCTTCCAGGAACTTCAGCAAGCTGTTTGCCGCATTAGGTGTCATCTTATCTGCATGAGATAATATATAAATCTTCTGCTTCGATTCCACCCCGGTTTTGCTGAACTCGCTCTGCAGGGTTTTGATCTGCTCCTTTTTGATTGAAAGGCCGTCCGGTTCAATCACATGGACATCCGGATGGTTATGGCTGTTGATTCGTTTGCAGTTGTTGCAATGGTCACAGGCAATCCCGTCAACAGGATGTTCACAGAGCAGGGACTTGGCAAAGAGTACGGCAATTTCTTTTTTTCTTGTTCCTCTTTCTCCCTCAAAAAGATAAGCATGGGCCACCCGCTCTCTCTTGATGCTGTTTGAAAGCATCTGCAGGACAACCGGCTGTATTTCATTGAGATCTTCCCAGGTCATTGACAACACTATCACTCACTTACGTATATAAATTAATTAAAAGTCCTCTGACTTCGCCGATTTTTCCTAAAATATCAATCGACTGCTTTTCTTCATTTAAAATGTCTTCTGTCAGTTCGATAAGCTTGCGGTCAACATTTTCAACAATATTCAGCTTCCTGCCTTCACCATGCTGATTCCACGTATGGGACTGCTTCAAATTCATGCCATAATCGACTGCTTCTTTTACAAATCTCTTCACAAGGGTCTTATACTTCGCAAGATCTTTAAATGTCCTTGAACGCCCGAGTCTCTCGCCAGCACTGGTTATATCACCCATCAGCTTTCCCAGCTGCTGCATCTGCAGCTTCTGGTCCTGCTTGTCAACAAGCATGCTGAATTTATTCGCACCACCTGCAGTTGTCTTTTGCTCTGGACGAACTTTATCGACGCCAACCCGAAGGTCCTGATTGATTTTCATTTCCTATTCCCCCGAAACGTTAAAACTGCAGAAACTGCTCAACCGGAAGCACAAATACTGTGGCACCGCCAACTTCCACCTCTACAGGGTACGGAACATAAGAATCCGCATTTCCGCCCATAGGTGAAACAGGCGCAACCATTTGATCTCTTGACTTACAGCTGTCTTTAATTACTTGTAACGCTTTTTCAACCCTGATGTCCTCTGTACCGATCAAGAAAGTGGTATTCCCAGATTTAAGGAATCCCCCGGTACTCGCAAGTTTCGTCGATCTGAAATTATGCTCCATCAACGCATTGGAAAGACGGTTACTGTCCTGATCCTGTACTACCGCCATTATCATTTTCATCTCTTCCACTTCCCTCCATCCAACTTTTCCGAAAAACTGTTTATATACTATTATAGCAAGAATAACCTCTTGATAATATCTGTTATTGTTCAAACTTTTCAAATAAATTTTGGAAATAGAACAAAAGTGCCTCCATTGGCTCGTCCGAACAAATGTTTTGTCACTAGGGACCCTTCATTGGATTCCCTGAACCACGACGTTGCAATCTGTACAAGCCACAAGAAAACCAGCCTGCTATTTGACTGGTTTCTTCTCGGCAATATACTTTTCAACCATTTCAATCGCACTCTGATACACTTTTTCAAAAGAACTGCCGGCATCAATTTTTTTAATCCGCTGCGGAAACTGCTCCAGCAGCATGAAGTACCCTTCTCTGACACGCTCATGAAATTCGATGTCTTCAAGGTCAATCCGATTCACTTCCCTGCCCTGATGCTTACGGATCCGCTCCAGTCCGATTTCCGGAGAAACATCAAAATATAAAGTCATGTCAGGCATTGTATCACCGATGGCGAACTTATTAATGCTGTATACTTCTTCCATCCCAATTCCTCTTGCATGGCCCTGATAAGCAAGAGAGCTGTCCAGGAACCTGTCACATAAGACGATGCTCCCATTTTCCAGAGCTGGAACCACTTTTTCTGCTAAATGCTGGCGTCTTGCCGCTGCATATAATAACGCTTCTGTTCTTTCATCCATCTCTGTATTGTTCCGGTCCAGAATAACACTGCGAATATCCTCTGCAATTGAAATCCCGCCCGGTTCTCTTGTTAACACGACCTGATGGCCTTTTCCCTTAAGTTCATCAGCCATCTTCTGAAGTATCGTTGACTTCCCTGCTCCTTCAGGCCCTTCAACGGTTATAAATAATCCCTGCTTCATGTTTTAACCTCCGCCATTCAATGGTGCTTGTTCCATTATAACTCAATTGCAGCCTTAGTTGTGACTTACTCCAAAACAGATATCTTTCCTTCTCTGAGTTTGTGCTGCCCTTGAAAATTTGCTCCTTTTTCCCAGAGGAGTTTCAATTCAGCAATTCGCTCCTTTGTCACTTCTTCACCAGGGTAAAATAAAGGGATGCCAGGAGGATATGGAATCAACACTTCTCCTGCATGACGTCCCTCTGCTTCATCGAGTGAAACCCAGATCTTCTGTTTTTTCTCTATTTCTTTGAAGGAATACCGGAGGGTTGTCAGTTTGTTTTCCTGTTCTGCAATATAATGTGTTAATTCGCTTTCCCCTCCTTTAATATTGCTCATTTTTCCTATCGTTTTTTTGAAAGGAAAATGCTCATCTTTTTTTAGCAATGGCAGTATGAAAAGGACCTGATCAGGGTCTGCCAGCTCTGTAAAAACTCCCTGTTCTTCCAAGCGCTCCTGCAATTGAAAGCCAGATAACCCCTGCAACCTTATTAACAGCTTTAATGGGTCCTCCCCTTCAATCACTTCATATCCTGTTTCTTTCAAGCTATTAATAAAGTTACTTCTATTTAATAAAAGAAAATCGATATCTTCCTCTGTATATGAAGCTAGATAAGAGCGAGCAAAATCCAGCGATCCCATTATTGGATAAGAGGGGCTGCTTGACTGCAGCATTCCCAAGTATTGTTCGATTTTATTGGAATCGACTGTATCTCCCTTTATATGTAAATAAGAACCCATCGTCATAGCAGGCAGCGTTTTGTGGGCCGACTGGACAACAACATCCGCTCCCAGTTCCAGCGCGGACGGCGGAAACGGCTCTCCATATGCAAAATGGGCTCCATGGGCCTCATCTATAAGTACTGCTATTCCTTGCCTGTGCGCCAATTCTATGATGCTTTTTAAATCGTACACCATGCCATAATAAGTGGGATACGTTAAAATGATGGCCTTCGCTTTCGGGTATTTTCTCAGGGCTTCTTCCATTGTTCCCTGGGAAATACCAGTGGCAGTATGGGACTGCTGATCGAATTCAGGATGCAAAAATACCGGCTGGACGTTTGCCAGCTTCAACCCATTTAGAATTGACTTATGGCAGTTCCGCTGAACCAGTACAATATCCCCTTCATTACATACCCCAAGAATCATCGCCAAATTACCTGCTGTACTTCCATTGACAAGGAAATAACTTTTCGCAGCACCATAGTAATCTGCTAAAAGCTCCTGGGCCTCGCCAATCGCTTCAGAAGGAGCATGCAGGTCATCCAAGCCTGTCAGTTCCGTCACATCGTATCTCAGCAAGTCTTTAAACTCATCTCCGAATAATTGACCATTTTTATGTCCTGGTACATGAAATGACACCGGGTTCTTGCCTATATGATTTCTTAATGCCTCAACCAATGGCATTCTGTTTTGATTATCCATAGAAGCAGTCCTTCCTATGTATCAACTTCCCCTTTATCGTACCACACTGAATTACTTTTTATTTGTTTTTTAAAGGCTGTTTTCATATAGATTGTTGCTTTCGGAAAAATCCCAAGGCCCGGATTTTTAAAAAAAGCCAAATAAAAAACCGGGGATTTCCGCCCGGCTTCGTCTATGAATATATTTGCGGTGTATTCACTTTCTTCAACTTCTCCACAAAATACTTGTAATGAGGACTGTTTGTTTCAGTACAAACCATATCTTTCTCACAATCTATGCAGACGAATGATGTGTACAGATGTATCCCTGTACCCTTCTCCTGACTGCAAACAATACATACTTCCCCTGTTTTCTTCTCTGTATTCAACACCAGTCTCTCCACCTCCATACACCTATTCTGCCCCGAAGCCGGCCAAATATACGCATTTTCACAAAATTAAAATTAAGTGAATTATCTCATGTAGCTATACTATGTAAGCAAAATCCTGTCTGTGTATGTCTAAGGATAAATTCTTAAAAAAGGAACAGGCGTGGTAATGCTTGAAGTTGAGCTTCAATCAATATCCAGCAAGATGGTTGTCATTTAGTTCAATCATATTTAGTGCAATCATATTCTATAATTTTACCGTTTTAAGATTTCTAAAAAGGTGATCCTCTTCATTTGCTACTCTGTTGAGAGTTTGCCAGGTAGAATTCCCTCTGTGCAATTGGTAATAAACGAAAGGGTGCTCATAAATGCCAAATTTGGCTCATATAATTGAAATTTCGCTCATAAATTTCTATTTATGCTCATAAACATGGCGAATTGGCTCATATATCTGAATTTAGACTCATAAACAGATTTGGCGGCCGATTAGTTGTATTGTAAAGTGGCTTATTCTACTTTAATGAGTGATTTTTGATTCTATTTTCTATTTAGCAGACTGTAATGAGTCACTTTTTTCTTCGATTTCGTCCTCTTTCTATGGGCAGAGCCCACTCCGGTGTTCACTCCCTCGTGTCCTCGACCTTCTTGCTCCTCCCCACCCGAGCTCTGCTTCTGATTAATCTCCAGAACTAGACAAACTAATCGTGAATGATTTTTCTGTATACAAAAAAGAGCACCACTTCAGGTACTCTCTGCTTGCCTGGCGACGTCCTACTCTCACAGGGGGAGCCCCAACTACCATCGGCACTGAAGGCTCGGCCGGCGATGAGCGGCGAATCTCTTCGTCCGCTTCGCTCGCTCACATCCTCATGGGCAGAGCCCACTCCGGTGTTCTCTCCCTCTCGTCCTCGACCTTCTTGCTCCTCCCCACCCGAGCTCTGCTTCTGATTAGTCTTCAGAACTAGACAAATTAATCGTGAATGATTTTTATGTATACAAAAAAGAGCACCACTCCGGGTACTCTTTTATTCGCCTGGCGACGTCCTACTCTCACAGGGGGAGTCCCCAACTACCATCGGCACTGAAGGCTCGGCCGGTGATGAGCGGCGAATCTCTTCGTCCGCTTCGCTCGCTCACATCCTCATGGGCAGAGCCCACTCCGGTGTTCTCTCCCTCTCGTCCTCGACCTTCTTGCTCCTCCCCCCCCGAGCTCTGCTTCTAATTAGTCTTCAGAACTAGACAAACTCATCGTGGATGATTTTTCTGTATACAAAAAAGAGCACCACTTCGGGTACTCTTTTGGTCGCCTGGCGACGTCCTACTCTCACAGGGGGAGATCCCCCAACTACCATCGGCGCTGAAGAGCTTAACTTCCGTGTTCGGCATGGGAACGGGTGTGACCTCTTCGCCTTAATCACCAGACATATTTAATTGAAAGAACATCGTTCTCTCAAAACTAGATAAAGTTATGAAGAAAAGAAAGTATTCCGAGTTTCGCGCAATAATTGTGGTTAAGTCCTCGATCGATTAGTATCTGTCAGCTGCACGTGTCGCCACGCTTCCACCTCAGACCTATCTACCTGATCATCTTTCAGGGATCTTACTCACATAAAGTGATGGGAAATCTCATCTCGAGGGGGGCTTCATGCTTAGATGCTTTCAGCACTTATCCCTTCCGCACATAGCTACCCAGCGATGCCTTTGGCAAGACAACTGGTACACCAGCGGTGCGTCCATCCCGGTCCTCTCGTACTAAGGACAGCTCCTCTCAAATTTCCTGCGCCCACGACGGATAGGGACCGAACTGTCTCACGACGTTCTGAACCCAGCTCGCGTACCGCTTTAATGGGCGAACAGCCCAACCCTTGGGACCGACTACAGCCCCAGGATGCGATGAGCCGACATCGAGGTGCCAAACCTCCCCGTCGATGTGGACTCTTGGGGGAGATAAGCCTGTTATCCCCGGGGTAGCTTTTATCCGTTGAGCGATGGCCCTTCCATGCGGAACCACCGGATCACTAAGCCCGACTTTCGTCCCTGCTCGACTTGTAGGTCTCGCAGTCAAGCTCCCTTGTGCCTTTACACTCTGCGAATGATTTCCAACCATTCTGAGGGAACCTTTGGGCGCCTCCGTTACTCTTTAGGAGGCGACCGCCCCAGTCAAACTGCCCACCTGACACTGTCTCCCACCCCGATCAGGGGCGAGGGTTAGAAGTTCAACACAGCCAGGGTAGTATCCCACCAGCGCCTCCACCGAAGCTGGCGCTCCGGTTTCCAAGGCTCCTACCTATCCTGTACAAGCTGTGCCAAAATTCAATATCAGGCTACAGTAAAGCTCCACGGGGTCTTTCCGTCCTGTCGCGGGTAACCTGCATCTTCACAGGTACTATAATTTCACCGAGTCTCTCGTTGAGACAGTGCCCAGATCGTTGCGCCTTTCGTGCGGGTCGGAACTTACCCGACAAGGAATTTCGCTACCTTAGGACCGTTATAGTTACGGCCGCCGTTTACTGGGGCTTCGGTTCGCACCTTCGCTTGCGCTAAGCACTCCCCTTAACCTTCCAGCACCGGGCAGGCGTCAGCCCCTATACTTCGCCTTACGGCTTCGCAGAGACCTGTGTTTTTGCTAAACAGTCGCCTGGGCCTATTCACTGCGGCTCTCTCGGGCTTGCACCCTAACAGAGCACCCCTTCTCCCGAAGTTACGGGGTCATTTT
>NZ_CP096424.1:4267500-4287500 GCF_053903065.1 Bacillus sp. AK031
TGATCTGTTATATGGCCGCACACTGAACAGTATGTCAGCTTTCGCTTGGCATTGACCAGTGCCTTTGCGAATTCCAGCACAGTGTCTTCTTTCATGCCTAAAACAAAAAATGCCAGCCGGGCCGCAGTTTTCGGCCCGATGCCCGGCAATTTCATGAAGCTGTCAATAAGCTTCGATATTGGTTCAGGATAGTGCATATAAAAGCCTCCTAGAACATTCCCGGTAAGTTCATTCCTTTGGTGAATTGTCCCATAGTTGAATTCGTGAGTTCATCCGCCTGTTTCAATGCATCGTTTGTTGCTGCAAGAACAAGGTCTTGAAGCATTTCGATATCTTCTGGATCTACTACTTCTTCTTTAATGTTAACTTCAAGTACTTCCTTGTGGCCGGAAACGATTACAGATACCATTCCGCCGCCCGCTGTTCCTTCCAGACGCTTTTCTCCCAATTCTTCCTGAGCTTGAGCCATCTGTTTTTGCATTTTCTGCATTTGTTTCATCATACCTTGCATATTTCCCATTCCACGCATAGTAAAAAACCTCCAATTAGTAATTTAATCTTTTATTTCTATTAATTCTTCTCCTACAAGCTTTTTAGCTTCCGCAATAAGCGGGTCTTCCACTTCCTCGCCTGCAGCAGAATCTGGATCATCATTTCTTTGGTGTTTAATGAATTCTTCTCTTACACTTTGCCACTGATTCTCAGGAATTCCAAGCGGCTGGTACTCCGTGCCGGTTAACTGTCCCAATATCGAGCCCAGCGCCTCTGTGAAGCCAGCGTTTTCCATCGCCATTTGGCAATGAATATCATATTTGAATTTTAATATGAACGTTTTGGAGGAAGCAGCTACAGGTTCCGCATCATTGAGTAATGCAGCTTGCGAGCGCATTTGCCGCTGGTTAAGAACTTCAAGCATTTCACCCCAACGGCTCTTGATTGAATTCAAATCTTCTTTCGTTGCCGTTTTCAATACTTCCTGGACCTGGCCTGTCGGAACCTTAAACCCTTTACGGGAAGATGCAGGCCTCTTTTTCGGAGCGGGAGCCGCTTCAGCCTGGGCAGCAGGGATTCCAGTTGCTTTAAGCTGCTTCAATTCATTTTCCAGGCTTTGCACCTTTTGCATAAGCTGCCCTATTTCCGGTGAGGTTCCATTGTTTTCAACTTCGATTTGGCAGAGTTTCACAATGGAGACTTCAATGTAGATACGGGCATGATTGGTGAATTTCATTTCCTGCTGTGCTTCATTCAGTATATCAATAAATTTATAAATATGCTGAGGTGAAACCTTTTCAGCCAGTTCCTTAAAGTCATCATCAAGCATGACTCTTTCCAGGGATTCTTCCAGGTTAGGGGCTGTCTGATGCAACAGCATGTCCCTGAAGTACAGCACGAGATCTTCTGTCAGCCTTGCCGGATCTTTCCCTTGAAAGAGTAATTCTTCCAGAGCTTGAAGGGCATCTGGCACTTGGTTTTCGAAGATCGCTTTCGCCAGTCTGTTCAAATACACTTGTGAGACTGCGCCGGTTACCGTCAAGGCATCGTCTACCGTCACTCTATCCTGACTGAATGAGATCGCCTGGTCCAGCAGGCTGAGAGCATCACGCATACCGCCTTCAGCTGCCCTGGCAACAACATGCAATGCTTTTTCTTCATATTGTACACCCGACTCATCGGCGATATGAGTCATTCTTCCCACAATGTCCCTTGCCGTAATCCTCTTGAAATCAAATCTCTGACATCTCGAAATGATCGTAAGGGGAATCTTGTGGGGTTCGGTGGTCGCAAGAATAAAGATTACATGCTTTGGCGGCTCTTCCAGTGTTTTCAACAGAGCATTGAAGGCTCCGATAGAAAGCATATGAACCTCGTCTATGATGTAGACCTTGTAGGAGACAACATTGGGTGCATATTTAACTTTGTCCCTGATATCCCGGATTTCTTCAACACCATTGTTTGAGGCGGCATCGATCTCAATGACATCCGGAATCGATCCATCTGTAATTCCGAGACAGGAGTCACATTCGTTACACGGTTCCGATACCGGTGCCCTTTCACAGTTGACTGCTTTAGCCAAAATTTTTGCCGCACTGGTTTTCCCTGTACCCCTCGGTCCAGAAAAAAGATAGGCATGTGATATTTTTTGCTGGAGGAGAGCATTTTGCAATGTTTTTGTTACGTGCTGCTGGCCGACTACATCAATGAACTGCTGTGGCCGCCAGACCCTGTATAAAGCTTGATAACTCAAAACATTCTCCTCCTTTTATATGTATTCTTATTATCTTGAATCCGTCTCTTCATCGGCATCCCGTTCTAGTAAAAATCAATCTCATCTATCTATTATAACGTAAGTAAATTTATTTTTACAAAGACTCTTTTACTATTATAGATGTTTTTATGTACATATAAAAAACTCACCCCCTAAAGGATGAGTTTTATTATGTGTATTAAACTGCCGTGCACCTTCCATCGACATGCATCCATAAGCGTTACTCAAGCAGTTAGCTCGGCCCAGGCAACCCCGCGGCACATGGGAGAGTCCACTTAATGCTGCTTCCTTCCGGACCTGACATGGTTCATGGATTCCCATTGCGCAGGACCCGGGCGTCAACACCACTTACTTGAGGCAGGCCTTACAGAGTGCAAGCCTCGGGAAGGGATTCAGCCTCGCTAGAGCGGATTGCGAGTACAGGGCACCGCTACCTCCCCGCCTAGCACGGCAAAATTGATACCATATTTAGTTGCGCCGTTGTCCGACGCAAATATTAGTATACTAGCTCTTACGGAAAAAAGCAACGGGTTATCCATTGTCAATTCCTGTATCCTGTTCCAATTGTGCTTTCCGTTTTTGTTTTTCTTCCTTCTTCCTTGTTCTCAATGCCCGAAAGAAGTTGGACAACAGCTGGCCGCACTCTTCCTCGAGCACCCCGGGCACCACCTCACATTGATGGTTGAACCGCGAATCGTCCAGAAGGTTCATCAGTGTTCCTGCGCAGCCGGCTTTTGGATCTGGCGCCCCATACACGACCTTTTGAATACGGGATAAGAGAATCGCTCCTGCACACATCGGACAAGGCTCGAGTGTCACATATAGTTCTGCGTTCTCCAGCCGCCACGTTCCCAGCTTACCGCATGCCTCTTCAATTGCCAGCAGTTCTGCGTGAGTTACGGCATTCTGTGTTGTTTCTCTTAAATTGTGGGCCGCCGCGATCACTTCGCCCTCAAGCACAACTATGGCACCTATGGGCACTTCCGCCTTCTCTTCTGCTTTTTTCGCTTCTTCAATGGCTAGTTTCATAAAGTATTCCTGCTTGCTGTCCATTGCAAATGACTCCTTATCGTTTGAAAAAGTTTCTTGTGTCCCTCTATAGGCGGATAAAACCGCCCGCCGCTCCTTACACTAACCTAAAGGAGGCAGATTGATGGATAATGTAAGCAGCAAAACCGCACTGTTAATAATTGATATTTTAAACCCTTTTGATTTCAAACATGGCAGGACTCTCGCCGAACATACAATCAAGGCAGTCGAGCCTCTCAAGTCATTACGATCTATCTGCCATGCAAATGAAATACCCGTTATCTATATTAATGACCATTATAACCTCTGGCAGGCAGATTTGGAAAAGATCTATAAAAAGTGCCTGAATGACAGGAGCCAACCTGTCATAGAAGCATTAAAGCCCGGACAGGATGATTATTTCCTGATCAAGCCAAAACATTCTGCTTTTTATGGTACTGCACTGAATACCCTTCTTCATTCTTTAGGAGTGGATACACTGATTTTAACAGGTATCGCAGGAAACATTTGTGTACTGTTCACCGCCAACGATGCTTATATGAGAGAATTCAATTTGATCATCCCGGTAGACTGCATCGCCTCAGTCAGCGAAAATGATAACCAGTATGCCATAGAAATGATGAAAAATGTACTGAAGGCAGAAGTGCTTGTTTCTGATAGGCTGTTTTCATCATTTCACCGCTAGGTTGACTGAAGCGGAAATCACTCTAAGCTTTGTAATTAACGAGAGATGTCTTAAAAACACATGACGTTTAAAATAAATCTCTCATAATCATCATACTTCCCTCTCTTCTCACATACATTTTTTACAGTGAAAAAGTAAAAGGGAGGGCAAGTTATGCAAATCCATGTAGTCCAACCCAATCAGTCGCTATTCGGAATTGCTCAGACTTATAATTCTAATGTAGAAGATATTGTGGAGGCCAATGATCTCCCCAACCCCGACAATCTGGTTGTAGGCCAGACACTCGTCATCCCCATCGTCGGCCTGTTTTATTTCGTGCAGCCCGGTGACAGTTTGTGGTCGATCAGCCAAAGATTCGGGCTCACTTATCAGGAGCTGGCTCAAATCAATGGAATATCAGTCAATCAGCCTCTGCAGGCAGGTTTTCGCTTATATATCCCCGAACGTCCTAAAAGAGATGGTGAGTTCAATGCATATGTAGAACCATATGGAACGACCGTACAGCCAAACCTGGAAGAAAGTGCGCGTGATGCAGCTCCTTACTTGACCTATCTGGCACCGTTTGACTTTGAAGCGAAACGGGATGGTACATTGAAAGAACCGCCCCTTGGCAACCTGCTGGAAATCGGCCGTGCAAACGGGAATGTTCTCATGATGGCCATCACCAACCAGGAGGAAGGCCAATTCAGCGATGAAGTCGGAAGGATCCTTCTGAACGACCAGAATATCCAAAACAAATTCCTTAATAATGTCGTCGCCACAGCCAAGAAATATGGGTTCAGAGATATCCACTTTGACTTTGAATACTTAAGGCCGCAGGACAGAGAAGCCTACAATCGATTCCTGCAAAAAGCGAAAAACCGGTTCAACCAGGAAGGATGGCTCCTTTCCACCGCCCTGGCCCCTAAAACGAGTGCCGGGCAAAAAGGAAAATGGTATGAAGCCCATGATTACAAAGCGCATGGCGAGATTGTCGATTTTGTCGTTATCATGACGTATGAATGGGGATACAGCGGAGGACCGCCGATGGCTGTTTCACCAATAGGTCCTGTAAGGGAAGTCCTGGAGTATGCCCTAAGTGAAATGCCGGCATCCAAAATCATGATGGGCCAAAACCTTTACGGCTATGATTGGACGCTCCCGTTTAAACAAGGTGACATTGCCAAGGCAGTGAGCCCGCAGAGAGCAATAGAAATTGCTGCACAGTATAACGTTCCTATTCAATACGATGCAGAGGCACAGGCACCATTTTTCAACTACCAGGATGAAGAAGGAAATCAGCATCGGGTGTGGTTTGAGGATGCCCGATCCATACAGGCAAAGTTTGATCTGATGAAGGAACTGAATTTACGCGGAATGAGTTACTGGAAATTAGGCCTTCCATTCCCGCAAAACTGGCTGTTGATCACGGATAATTTCAACGTTGTAAAACGATGACAGCGAAAGCCGTTCTCCTTAAATGCAAAGGGGAATGGCTTTTTTTATTTCTTGTTTTACCACTTAAAAAGTCCCCCCCAACACCTATATATTGTGTTAAAATAACACTTGTCGTCATTTGGCGGGTACATGTCGAATAAGAATCCATATTGTCGGAGAAGGAGGACATTGTATGGGGAAAATTCCATTCATTACGGTCGAAGGGCCGATTGGGGTAGGAAAAACTTCACTGGCAAAAGCACTTTCAGCACATTTCAATTTTCACCTGTTAAAAGAAATTGTTGATGAAAATCCATTTTTAGATAAATTTTATGACAACATTGATGAATGGAGCTTTCAAACCGAAATGTTTTTCTTATGCAACCGTTATAAGCAGCTGGAAGACATTGAAACACATTTCATCTCTCAGGATAAACCAGTCGTTGCTGATTATCATATTCTTAAGAACCTCATTTTTGCAGAGAGAACGTTAAAAAATAAACAGTTTGATAAATATTTGAACATCTATCAAATACTAACCGAAGATATGCCTGTACCAAATGTGGTCATCTATTTGAATGCAAGCCTTGATACGCTTCTCAAGCGGATTGCCCTAAGGGGAAGGGAATTTGAAAAGAAAATAAGCCCTCTTTACCTTGAACAGCTGTCCCTCGACTATGAAAGGCATATGCTGCAATTTGAAAGCAAGTACAGCAATGTTCCAGTTCTCCGTTTTAACGGCGATGAAATGGACTTTGTTAAAAATAAAGATGATTTGGCACTTATCATAGATTCTCTCGATCAAACATTGAAAAAAGGAGCTTGCTATCATGAATCTTCGAAATAAATACGGGATTCCCAGCAATTCGGTCATCACAATTGCCGGAACTGTCGGAGTCGGGAAATCGACGATGACGAACGGCCTTGCTAATGCACTGGGTTTCCGTACATCATTTGAAAAAGTAGATACAAATCCGTATCTTGATAAATTTTATGAGGATTTCAAAAGCTGGAGCTTTCACCTTCAAGTTTACTTCCTTGCAGAACGCTTTAAAGAACAGAAGAAAATCTTTGAATATGGCGGCGGCTTTATTCAAGACCGCTCCATCTATGAAGATACCGGGATTTTCGCCAAGATGCATTACGAAAAAGGGAACATGTCAGCTGTCGACTATGACACATACACAAGCCTGTTCGATGCAATGGTGATGACACCATATTTCCCTCACCCTGATCTGCTGATATATCTAGAAGGTTCGATTGATGATGTGGTGGACCGAATCCGTGAAAGAGGACGTCCAATGGAACAGCAGACACCTGTTGAATACTGGCAGGAAATGCACGTCCGTTACGAGAATTGGATTGATTCATTTAACGCCTGTCCGGTGCTGCGATTGAATATTAACGACTACGATCTGGTCAATGATGAAAATTCAATTGAACCGATTATTGAAAGAGTCGGATATTTTATTGAACAGACACGCTTGCTTAAGCAATAAAGAAAAGGATGAAAGAGTTCTTACACTCTCTCATCCTTTTTTTATTTTATTGTATTAAAGAGTGATGTTGTTTTTATGACCTATTTAGAGGGTGCTGCCTGATTTCCGCTCCTGGACATGTGAAGAGTTTGATTCATGACATTTTAAAACGCAAAAAAACCGCTGCACAGGCAGCGGTTTTCTATCTCCAATATTTATGCGCTATGGTTAATTTAAAAATCAATGGCGGAGGAAGAGGGATTCGAACCCCCGCGGGCTTTAACACCCCTGTCGGTTTTCAAGACCGATCCCTTCAGCCGGACTTGGGTATTCCTCCGTATCGACAAGAATTATAATATCATGGACAGACTATTTAAGTCAATAATATTTCTATATTTTTTCTAAAAAAATCTATATTGCTCTAACTCATTAGATAATAATCGGCGGAAATCAATGGTTCCGCCGATTATCAGACATTCAAATTACTTAGGTTTTATAACTTCTACGCCGCCCATGTAAGGTCTTAACACCTCAGGGATGGCGATACTGCCGTCTTCCTGTTGATAATTCTCCAAGATAGCAGCGACCGTACGGCCCAGTGCAAGTCCAGATCCATTCAATGTATGAACATGTTCCGGTTTTGCGCCTGGCTCGCGGCGGAAGCGGATGTTGGCACGGCGGGCTTGGAAAGCCTCAAAGTTACTGCAAGAAGAAATCTCACGGTACGTATCGTAGCTCGGGATCCACACTTCAATATCGTATTTCTTCGCTGCTGTAAATCCCAGATCAGCTGTACACATAGACATTACTCGGTAAGGCAGCTCCAGAAGTTGAAGCACTTTTTCTGCATGGCCGGTCAGCTTCTCAAGCTCATCATAAGATTCTTCCGGGCGGACAAAGCGAACCAGTTCCACTTTGTTGAATTGGTGCTGGCGAATCAGTCCTCTGGTGTCACGGCCCGCAGATCCCGCTTCAGAACGGAAGCACGCACTGAAAGCTGTATAAGCGATTGGAAGCTGGTCATTCACCAGGATTTCATCACGGTGGTAGTTCGTCACAGGTACTTCGGCAGTCGGGACAAGGAAGTAATCTTCACTGTCGATCAAGAACGCATCTTCTTCGAACTTTGGCAGCTGTCCAGTCCCTGTCATGCTTTCCCGGTTAACCATATATGGAGGCAGCATCTCTTCGTATCCATGTTCATCGTTATGAAGATCCATCATGAAGTTGATCAAGGCACGTTCCAATCTTGCCCCCAGCCCTTTATAAAATACGAAACGGCTTCCCGTTACTTTACTCGCTCTTTCGAAATCAAGGATTCCCAATTCAGTCGCCAGATCCCAGTGAGGTTTTGGTTCAAATTCAAATGAACGAACTTCTCCCCATTTGCGGGCTTCCACATTATCATCCTCTGTAGCGCCGACAGGCACACTTTCATGAGGGATATTAGGAATAGACAGCATCAGGTGCTCAAGAGCGCCTTCCACTTCTCTTAATTCTTCATCGAATTTCTTGATCATGCTTCCCACTTCACGCATTTCCACGATAAGATCATCTGCATTTTCTTTCTGCTTTTTCATTTCAGCGATACGTTGAGAAACCTCATTACGCTTGCTTTTTAAATTCTCAGTTTCCACAAGCAGTTCTCTTCTTCTGACATCAAGCTCTTCAAACTTTTCAAAGTCGCTTAAATCTTCTCCACGGTCTTGAAGACGGTTTTTGACCTCTTCAAAATTGGCTCTTAAATATTTGATATCAAGCACTATTGTTTCCTCCTTTGTCTCGATTTCGTTAGAGTAACCATTTTGGAACACAAAAAACCCCCATCCCATAAAAGGGACGGAGGTTCCGCGTTGCCACCCTGATTGAAAATAGTATGCACACTACTTTCCTCTTAAGTCTAATAACGGCTTTCACCGAAAGTACATACTGGCAAACAAGTTGTGTTCAGTACTTTACTCAAGGATGGATTCATGGGGTGCTTCTATCGGTTCTCACCAGCCACCGACTCTCTGAAAAAAAAGCAGTCCGCATTACTATTTCCTCTCAACGATTTCGAGCGATTAAGTTTGTATAATAAGTTACTACAATTATGTGCTCATTGCAATAGGGTTATGCCATTTGTTTTTCTTTAGCTTCTTCCACCATCTTGATGAAATATCCAGTCAGGCGGTTATCTGAAGTCAATTCCGGGTGGAATGAACATCCAAGGAACTGGCCTTCACGGGCAAGAACAATTCTGCCTTCATGCTTTGCAAGCACTTCAACATTTTCTCCTGCTTCCACAATATGCGGTGCACGGATGAATACCGCGTTATAACCTTCACCCACTTGGGCAATATCAAGATCAACTTCGAAGCTTTCACGCTGGCGTCCGAATGAGTTTCTTTCCACCGTGACATCCATGACACCCAGATGAGGTTCTGCATATCCAACGATATTTTTCGCAAGGAGGATCAATCCTGCACATGTTCCAAATACCGGTTTACCCTGAGCAATGAACTCCCTCATTGGTTCCATGAAGCCGTAAAGATCAATTAAACGGCGCATAGTCGTACTTTCACCGCCAGGGAAAATCAACCCGTCGATACCTTCCAGCTGTGTCGCTTTTTTCACGACTACTGCTTCTGCACCATTCGCCTGGATTGCACGGACATGTTCTCTTACAGCTCCCTGAAGCCCTAATACTCCGATCTTCAACATTAATTACCAGCCGCGTTCTTGCATGCGGTTTTCAGGAGTCAGAGAAGAGATCTCGATCCCTTTCATCGCAATACCAAGGTTTTTAGAAAGCTTAGCAATCAGTTCATAATCTTCATAGTGAGTAGTCGCTTCCACAATCGCTTTCGCAAAACGCTCAGGGTTGTCTGATTTGAAGATACCAGAACCGACAAACACTCCATCTGCACCAAGCTGCATCATAAGAGCTGCATCTGCAGGAGTCGCGATACCGCCGGCTGCAAAGTTAACAACCGGCAAACGGCCATTTTCTTTGATTTCAAGAAGCAATTCATATGGAGCGCCAAGCAATTTTGCCTCAGTCATGATTTCATCCGTGCTCATGTTCACAAGCTTGCGCACTTGCGCATTTACTTGTCTCATATGGCGTACAGCTTCAACGATGTTTCCTGTACCAGGCTCACCCTTTGTACGAAGCATGGAAGCACCTTCACCAATACGGCGTGCTGCTTCGCCTAAATCACGGCATCCGCAGACAAATGGCACTGTGTAATCTCTTTTATTCAAGTGGTATTCTTCATCAGCTGGAGTCAATACTTCACTCTCGTCGATGTAATCCACTCCCATTGATTCCAATATACGCGCTTCCACAATGTGGCCGATACGTGCTTTTGCCATAACCGGGATTGAAACAGCTCCCATAACCTCTTCGACAATACGAGGGTCTGCCATTCTCGCAACTCCGCCTGCTGCGCGGATATCTGCAGGAACACGCTCAAGCGCCATAACCGCAACCGCGCCAGAAGCTTCTGCGATTTTCGCCTGCTCTGCGTTTACAACGTCCATGATGACGCCGCCTTTTTGCATTTCAGCCATTCCACGTTTTACTACGTCTGTACCCGTTTTCATTTCTATATGTCCCCCTTCATAGTCCTATCTATATTCTCAACAAAAAAACAGTATTATTGTAAGGAAAAAATTACGAACTTAACCAGGAATATATTTTTCCCCCATGCTAAATAAACAACAAAAACCACCTCATGTCAAGACAAGTGATGGTTTTTGTTGAACAAACTCATATGTGGTTAATCTTAATATTAGAACCAGCCTTTTACTGTGGAAGTAATGCCGCCCCAAATATCAGAGAAGAAGCCTCCGATAGCTCTCATCGATAATGTGAACCAGTTCGCCTTCTCTACTGCATCCGCTGTTACAACAGAAACTTGTCCATTGGCAGAAGCCTTGTCAGTGATGAACCCGAGCTCATCTCCGCCTTCTACAGTCAAGTAGCCAACTTGCTCCTCATCCTTAACCGGAGCTGTAAGCTGTTTCTCTTCGTTCAGCTTTTCTTTATTCAGTACCAGCTTCGGCTTGAATTCTTTCTCTCCATTTTTCACAACCATTTTCAATGGTTCTTGTGTATGGATCGCTACTTCTTTCTCTTTCCCTTTTTCAACAGGGAGAACCTTTTGGCCTTTAACCTCATAATTCGCAGGGAAGATCTCTTCCATGGTGAAATTATTGAAAGCATAATTCATCAGGTTTTCCGTCTGGGCAAATCGAGCATGATAAGGGTTTTCCCCTTCATTCGGCTGAGCATCCATGACAACGGTAATGTATCTCATGCCGTTTCTCTCTGCTGTTCCTGTAAAGCAGTAACCGGCAAAATCAGTTGTACCTGTCTTAAGGCCGTCCATGCCTTCATATTCGTAAACCAGCCCTGGAAGCATCCAGTTCCAGTTTTGCATTTCCACTTCACCAAACATCTTTTTCGGTACACTTGAAGTTTCTAATACTTCCGGAAACTCGTTAATTAACTGGTACGCCAGTTTAGCCGTATCTTTAGCAGACATTACGTTCTCTTCTTCTGCACCGGTTCCTTCGGGACGAAGTTCACCAAGATCACGGTTATTCAATCCTGTTGAGTTAACAAATTTATAAGACTCAAGGCCAAGCTCTGCAGCCTTGTCATTCATCATTTTCACAAAATTCGATTCAGATCCTGCAATAATATTCGCAAGTGCCATTGTCGCAGCATTCGCAGAATAAATGGCCATCGCTTCATACAGCTCTCTTACTGTGTACTGCGCTTCAGCTTCTAATGGGACATTACTTAAACCTGTAAGGTGAGACAAATTGGAAAGCGGCACAGGGACGGTATACTGCTGATCCCAATCGACCTTTCCTTCATTCACTGCTTCAAGGAGCAAATACTCTGTCATCATTTTGGTCATGCTGGCAATTCCAAGGGCCGTTTCCGAATTCTTTTCATAAATGATCTTACCTGTTTCCGCTTCGACAATGATTGCTGCTTCTGCGTTGACAGTAAGCGCATCTTCAGCATTTGCTGAATTGAACGGCTGAAAAACTCCTGCTGCTAAAACTAATACCAGAAATGAAACGACAGATTTTTGAAACCAATTTTTCACTTTGTAGCCCTCCATCAATTTATGTAAACACTTTTGTTATTTTATCATATTAGCACTATTTATAATAGAAAGAGTATTTTCCTAGTTTAGGAAATAAAAAACAGGACTCTCATGAAGAAAGTCCTGAATGCGTCTTATTTTTATAAAGAGTAGTTTGGCGCTTCTTTTGTAATCTGAACATCATGCGGATGGCTTTCTCTTAGTCCTGCACCCGTCATTCTTGTGAATTGCGCTTCTTCTCTTAATGCTTGGAGATCCTTTGACCCGCAGTAACCCATCCCAGATCGCAATCCGCCTATCAGTTGATAAAGAGTATCTGAAAGCGGCCCCTTATAAGGTAGCCTTCCTTCAATTCCTTCTGGAACGAATTTTTTGTTTTCCTCTTGGAAGTAACGATCTTTTGAACCTTTTTCCATGGAACTGACAGATCCCATTCCACGGTATACCTTAAAACGGCGTCCTTGGAAAATTTCCGTTTCACCAGGGCTTTCAGAAGTGCCTGCCAGAAGGCTGCCCAGCATAACGGCATGTCCACCGGCTGCCAATGCCTTAGCGATATCTCCTGAATACTTGATTCCGCCATCAGCAATGATTGATTTGCCGTGTTTTCTTGCTTCTGTCGCACAATCATAAATAGCCGTGATTTGCGGAACCCCCACACCTGCGACCACACGTGTCGTACAGATCGAACCAGGACCGATCCCGACTTTGACCACATCTGCTCCTGCCTCAAATAATGCGCTGGTTGCTTCCGCAGTTGCCACATTTCCGGCAATGATGTTCAAGTCAGGGTATTGTTGCCTAATCTCTCTCACAACCTGGAGAACCCCTGCAGAGTGTCCATGGGCAGTATCTATAACGATGACATCCACCTGAGACTTAACAAGCTGTTCAACCCTCTTCATCGTATCTCCGGAGACACCGACCGCGGCACCTGCAAGCAGACGCCCATGTTTATCCTTTGCTGAATGGGGGAATTCAATGACTTTTTCAATATCTTTGATTGTAATCAGGCCCTTTAACACTCCATCTTCATCAATCAAAGGCAGTTTTTCAATTTTATATTTCTGCAACATTTTCTCTGCTTCATCCAGAGTTGTTCCAACCGGTGCTGTAACCAAGTTTTCTTTTGTCATCACATCAGAAATAGGAATTGAGTAATCCTGGATAAACCGCAGATCTCTATTTGTCAGGATGCCAACAAGTTTTTGTTCATCAAAATTGTTTACTATTGGAACACCGGAAATGCGATACTTACCCATAAGGTGCTCAGCATCAAAAACCTGATGCTCTGGAGATAAGAAAAATGGATCGGAAATGACTCCGCTTTCTGAACGCTTTACTTTGTCCACCTGTTCAGCTTGCTGTTCAATACTCATATTCTTATGAATAATACCTAAACCACCCTGCCTTGCCATCGCAATCGCCATTTCCGCCTCAGTGACTGTATCCATACCTGCACTGATAACCGGAACAGTTAAATTTAAGGTATCTGTCAAACTCACCTTAATGCTGACATCTTTCGGTAATACCTCTGATTTGGCAGGAAGCAGCAAAACATCATCAAACGTTAAACCCTCTTTAGCAAATTTCGTTTCCCACATCTTTCTCGTCCCCCTTTTCCGAAAATATTATTAGTAGGTTATCAATTGGTTAAAATACTGTCAAGAAGAACTTTATTAGTTAGATTATTCGGATAACTTGGAGGTCATATCATGATATCCCCCGCTTCAGTTTGGGAATCACTAAGCTGTTTCCACTCAGCTGAAATGTCTCAGAAATACTTGAAAAAATGTTACCAAAAACTCTCATTAAAGGAAGCCGAAGTTCAAAGCTATAATAATTGCTATCCGTTCATATATTACCTTGAACAAGGTGAACTTTACTTCAAGCAGGCTCTTATGACCCCGCTGTCTATCCAGCCAATCTTGTTATTCTATGGCTACATACATCTCATCAAAGCCTGTGTCCTGACCATCGATCCTTTTTATCCTCAGAACACTTCTGTTCTAGCCCACGGAGTAACAAGCAGGAAGAGAAAAAAACAGCAATACAGTTTTCTGAACGATGAAATCAAAATACAAAAAAATGGGCTCCTTTCCCACTTCGCCCAAGAAATGTTTCACGTGAAACATTTGGAAGCGGAGAAGTTTAAAATGGGAGATCTCCTCTCCCAAATCCCTGAACTTGATGATACCTTTCGATTGGTGTTGGATAAACAGGCTCATTTATCTCTTTCATGTGGACAGGGGGCACTCTCCTATTCAGATGACATTCTAGATGCCTATCATATGTCGGAAGATCGTTTTATTAGCTTCCTAAAAGAAAAAACAACTGAAGAAATTGAGTTTGGTGAAAATAGACAATTTTTTTTACAAAATAAGCTTTGTGAACATCCTCCTATGAGACTCAACTTCAGAACGAACCAGTATTCGCTTACTGCTGATCGAACAGAGGCCTTTACCCTCCCGGAACCGATCATTCACTACCTGCTTTTATACAATTTGAGCATGATTGCACGGTATGAAACAGAATGGTGGAGCGAACTGATTAAATCAAATGCTTCGGATGATTATCCGTTCATTAAGAATTTTCTTTGCCTTTCCTTGGAAAAACCGCCTGTTCTAATTCGAAATTACCTTCATTCAAAAATGTAAAAGAGGTTCCCATTATTTTGGGAACCCCTTTTTATAGAGTATACCTTTAGTAAGTATTTTCTTATGTGCATAGGTTATGTTTGGGGTGTACGTTGATAGACTCTTGCTGGAGCACCAGTACCTGTATCCGGTCCAAACAAACGTCCACAGCCTGTATTTAAATAATCTTATCGATATCCTCTTTAATTTTTGAAGGAGTAGTCTGAGGAGCATATCTCTTTACTACATTACCGTCCCGATCGATGAGGAACTTCGTAAAATTCCATTTCACTTCAGAAGTCACAAGTCCCTTTTTTTCTTTAATCAAATACTTAAACAATGGATGAGCTCCTTCCCCTTTAACATCAATCTTTGAAAACATTGGGAAGTTGACTCCATAGTTAATTTGGCAGAACTCCATGATATCTTTATCATTATCAAATTCTTGATTCATAAATTGGTCAGAAGGAAAACCAAGAATAGTAAAGCCCTTTTCCTTATATTCTTCAAACAGCGATTGCAGCTCTTCGAATTGAGGAGTAAATCCGCACTTGCTTGCCGTATTAACAATAAGCATCACTTCGCCTTGATAATTACTTAGGGAAACCTCTTCGCCATTTGGCTTTTTCGCACTGTATTCATAGATTGAGGACATCATCATCTCTCCTTTTTTCTGGTTAGACTTAGCGTACTGGATACGGGAGGGTTAAGCAAATTTGAAGTGCTGATTGATGGGAAGATATTGCACATAATTTGGGGGCGGTGCATAAGGAATTCCATTGTAATTTCTTTTGAAATCTGTTGCAGAGGAGTTTTGGTTTTCAATTTTAGAAAAGGCAATCCTCTTCTTTTGGGTTTCTGGTCAGTTCACGAGATAGTTTCTTTCTGTGAATTTGGTAATAAACTGAGGATACTCATATATTCCAAAAAAGGCTCATATAATTGAAATCCTGCTCATAAATTCCCTTTTATGCTCATAAACATGGCGAATTGGCTCATATATCTGAAATTAGACTAATAAACTGATCTGGCAGCCGATCAGTTGTCTTGTAAGATGGCCAATTCTACTTAGATGGGTGGTGTTTAGTTCTACTTTCTATTTAGTAGACCGCAATTAGTAACTTTTTGTTTGTTTTGATTCGATTACGTCCTTGTTCCATGGGCCGTTTCCTCTCCGGTGTTCACTCCCTCGTGTCCTTGACCTTCTTGCTCCTCCCCATATTCGCTCCTGCTTTTGATGAAATCCAGAAACTATTTCACTTATTTATCCGCTCTTTTTAGACACAAGGCTTTGTTAAAGAGTGATGTTGTCTTTGGAACCCCTCTATAAAAGGTATTGCCTGATTTCCGCTCCAGGTGCGCGACTCCGCGGGGCGGGCGTTGAGCCTCCTCGGCTTCGCCTGCGGGGTTACGTTCCAGTGGGTACGTAACCTTGGTCTCACCTGTCCCGCTAATCCCGCAGGAGGTCGCACACCTTCCTCTCCAATCAACAGTTGTTTCAAATCTCACTGAAACATTAAGTTTTTAGAACTAAGAAATATGTCCTTTCTATGACGGAACCCATAATTATAATAACTATTCAAAAGATCAAAGAAGCAGCTGAAAAATTGTTGCGATTTATGAAGGAATAAATTAATCCGCAATAAACCTGAATAACAACATCATCAACTAACAAAACCAAATACAAAAAAGAGCACCTCAACAAAGGTACTCTCTGTTTGCCTGGCGACGTCCTACTCTCACAGGGGGAGCCCCAACTACCATCGGCACTGAAGGCTTGGCCGGCGATGAGCGGCGAATCTCTTCGTCCGCTTCGCTCGTTCACATCCTCATGGGCAGAGCCCACTCCGGTGTTCTCTCCCTCTCGTCCTCGACCTTCTTGCTCCTTCCCACCCGAGCTCTGCTCCTGAATAATCTCCAGAACTAGACAAACTAATCGTGAATAATTTATATATATACAAAAAAGAGCACCACTTCGGGTACTCTTTTGGGCGCCTGGCGACGTCCTACTCTCACAGGGGGAGATCCCCCAACTACCATCGGCGCTGAAGAGCTTAACTTCCGTGTTCGGCATGGGAACGGGTGTGACCTCTTCGCCTTAATCACCAGACATATTTAATTGAAAGAACATCGTTCTCTCAAAACTAGATAAAGTATGAAGAAAAGAAAGTATTCCGAGTTTCGCGCTTAAATTGTGGTTAAGTCCTCGATCGATTAGTATCTGTCAGCTGCACGTGTCGCCACGCTTCCACCTCAGACCTATCTACCTGATCATCTTTCAGGGATCTTACTCACATAAAGTGATGGGAAATCTCATCTCGAGGGGGGCTTCATGCTTAGATGCTTTCAGCACTTATCCCTTCCGCACATAGCTACCCAGCGATGCCTTTGGCAAGACAACTGGTACACCAGCGGTGCGTCCATCCCGGTCCTCTCGTACTAAGGACAGCTCCTCTCAAATTTCCTGCGCCCACGACGGATAGGGACCGAACTGTCTCACGACGTTCTGAACCCAGCTCGCGTACCGCTTTAATGGGCGAACAGCCCAACCCTTGGGACCGACTACAGCCCCAGGATGCGATGAGCCGACATCGAGGTGCCAAACCTCCCCGTCGATGTGGACTCTTGGGGGAGATAAGCCTGTTATCCCCGGGGTAGCTTTTATCCGTTGAGCGATGGCCCTTCCATGCGGAACCACCGGATCACTAAGCCCGACTTTCGTCCCTGCTCGACTTGTAGGTCTCGCAGTCAAGCTCCCTTGTGCCTTTACACTCTGCGAATGATTTCCAACCATTCTGAGGGAACCTTTGGGCGCCTCCGTTACTCTTTAGGAGGCGACCGCCCCAGTCAAACTGCCCACCTGACACTGTCTCCCACCCCGATCAGGGGCGAGGGTTAGAAGTTCAACACAGCCAGGGTAGTATCCCACCAGCGCCTCCACCGAAGCTGGCGCTCCGGTTTCCAAGGCTCCTACCTATCCTGTACAAGCTGTGCCAAAATTCAATATCAGGCTACAGTAAAGCTCCACGGGGTCTTTCCGTCCTGTCGCGGGTAACCTGCATCTTCACAGGTACTATAATTTCACCGAGTCTCTCGTTGAGACAGTGCCCAGATCGTTGCGCCTTTCGTGCGGGTCGGAACTTACCCGACAAGGAATTTCGCTACCTTAGGACCGTTATAGTTACGGCCGCCGTTTACTGGGGCTTCGGTTCGCACCTTCGCTTGCGCTAAGCACTCCCCTTAACCTTCCAGCACCGGGCAGGCGTCAGCCCCTATACTTCGCCTTACGGCTTCGCAGAGACCTGTGTTTTTGCTAAACAGTCGCCTGGGCCTATTCACTGCGGCTCTCTCGGGCTTGCACCCTAACAGAGCACCCCTTCTCCCGAAGTTACGGGGTCATTTTGCCGAGTTCCTTAACGAGAGTTCTCTCGCTCACCTTAGGATTCTCTCCTCGCCTACCTGTGTCGGTTTGCGGTACGGGCACCTTTTTCCTCGCTAGAGGCTTTTCTTGGCAGTGTGGAATCAGGAACTTCGGTACTATATTTCCCTCGCTATCACAGCTCAGCCTTCACGGTGACGGGATTTGCCTCATCACCAGCCTAACTGCTTAGACGCGCATATCCAGCAGCGCGCTTACCCTATCCTCCTGCGTCCCCCCATTGCTCAAACGGAAAAGAGGTGGTACAGGAATATCAACCTGTTGTCCATCGCCTACGCCTTTCGGCCTCGGCTTAGGTCCCGACTAACCCTGAGCGGACGAGCCTTCCTCAGGAAACCTTAGGCATTCGGTGGACAGGATTCTCACCTGTCTTTCGCTACTCATACCGGCATTCTCACTTCTAAGCGCTCCACCAGTCCTTACGGTCCAGCTTCTCAGCCCTTAGAACGCTCTCCTACCACTGACACCAAACGGTGTCAATCCACAGCTTCGGTGATACGTTTAGCCCCGGTACATTTTCGGCGCAGAGTCACTCGACCAGTGAGCTATTACGCACTCTTTAAATGGTGGCTGCTTCTAAGCCAACATCCTGGTTGTCTAAGCAACTCCACATCCTTTTCCACTTAACGTATACTTTGGGACCTTAGCTGGTGGTCTGGGCTGTTTCCCTTTCGACTACGGATCTTATCACTCGCAGTCTGACTCCCATGGATAAGTCTTTGGCATTCGGAGTTTGTCTGAATTCGGTAACCCGATGAGGGCCCCTAGTCCAAACAGTGCTCTACCTCCAAGACTCTTACTACATGAGGCTAGCCCTAAAGCTATTTCGGAGAGAACCAGCTATCTCCAAGTTCGATTGGAATTTCTCCGCTACCCACACCTCATCCCCGCACTTTTCAACGTGCGTGGGTTCGGGCCTCCATTCAGTGTTACCTGAACTTCACCCTGGACATGGGTAGATCACCTGGTTTCGGGTCTACGACCACATACTCATTCGCCCTATTCAGACTCGCTTTCGCTGCGGCTCCGTCTTTCCGACTTAACCTTGCATGGGATCGTAACTCGCCGGTTCATTCTACAAAAGGCACGCCATCACCCGTTAACGGGCTCTGACTACTTGTAGGCACACGGTTTCAGGTTCTATTTCACTCCCCTTCCGGGGTGCTTTTCACCTTTCCCTCACGGTACTGGTTCACTATCGGTCACTAGGGAGTATTTAGCCTTGGGAGATGGTCCTCCCAGCTTCCGACGGGATTTCACGTGTCCCGCCGTACTCAGGATCCACTCAAGAGGGAACGAAGTTTCGACTACAGGGTTATTACCTTCTGTGACGAGCCTTTCCAGACTTCTTCGTCTACTTCGTTCCTTTGTAACTCCGTATAGAGTGTCCTACAACCCCAAGAGGCAAGCCTCTTGGTTTGGGCTAATCCCGTTTCGCTCGCCGCTACTCAGGGAATCGCGTTTGCTTTCTCTTCCTCCGGGTACTTAGATGTTTCAGTTCCCCGGGTCTGCCTTCCATACTCTATGTATTCAAGTATGGATACTGCACCATTACGTGCAGTGGGTTCCCCCATTCGGAAATCTCCGGATCAAAGCTTACTTACAGCTCCCCGAAGCATATCGGTGTTAGTCCCGTCCTTCATCGGCTCCTAGTGCCAAGGCATCCACCGTGCGCCCTTTCTAACTTAACCAAATGGTTAATCAAACAATATCTCATAAGAGATATCCTAAAATGGCGAATTCTCGGTTCTTTCTTGACTTTCTTCATATATCTTTATCTAGTTTTCAAAGAACAATGTTTTTTTACTCTGCTCCGTTAAAAAAATCTCCGTTGCATCGCTTTGCTGCGCGATGCTAAGGAGGATTATTTTACTTGCTTCGCTTCGTAAAAAATCTTGGTGGAGCCTAGCGGGATCGAACCGCTGACCTCCTGCGTGCAAAGC
>NZ_CP096424.1:4290000-4300069 GCF_053903065.1 Bacillus sp. AK031
TCATCCAATCGTTCATGGTGCTGGAATATGGCGAGTTTCGTTTCAGGCTTCAGCAAGGAAACATCTTTCACCATTTTATAACTATAGATGGGATGCATCTTAACTTCCTTGAACTCCGTCTCATTGAGGGCAGTCTCTTTTGCCAATATTGAAGCAGGTACCTTGGCCATGCCGCAGTCAGCCAATAATCCCGCTAAGGTAACTTGAATTTTCCTGCCATTGTCCAACCCGAGCTTTTTAGCGATCAACCCGCTCAATAATCCAACTGCCAAAGGGTGATGGTAGATGTAGTCCTTCTTAGATGAGTATTGGTGCAAGTAGTTTATGTACCTAATATTATTTTCTGCCAGCTTCAAAACAGGGAGTATAATGTTCCTGACGTTAGAAATGGATACCGGCATACCAGACTGCCAGTTTTGAAATTCAGTTTTAAAATCTTGCACTTTATTTAAGTATAACTTTAAGAAGTCATCTTTTTTCACATTAGATTTGATACTTTTATCTTCTTCTGTTTCAATGACTTGTTTGGGATGGAATGGTTGTCCGTCTGCTTTAGTCCGTTCAACTGATACCTCTCCGATTTTAAAGGAGTGCAGCACTTTAATATGTATATGCTGGATAACGGTATGCTTAGGAATTATCGGCATAGCAGTCATTCCGTTTATATCCTGGTCAAGGATGCAGCCTTCTTCTATTTCCTGTGTTTTGATTTTCATTTCCTCACCTCAGTTACACATTCATTTCTTTATTTTACCAGACAAGTGGCAGTTAGAGCACCGATATCCAAAAAAAATCACTCCCCGGGAGGAGAGTGATCGTAAAGGTATTATTCATTATCGTTAGAGTCAGGACCTTCTTCTTCAGTCTGGCCTGCACTTTGTTCTTCGGTAAGGTCTACTGGTACTTCTTCTTCCTCTTTTTCTTCTTCTTTTTCAACTTTTGCCACTGTGGCAACTGAGCTGTTTTCATCTAATCGGATCAGTTTGACACCTTGAGTATTTCTTCCTGTGGTAGAAATATCACTAACATCCATTCTGATCAGAACACCGTGCGCAGTAATCAGCATGAGGTCTTCTTCTCCGGTAACCGCCTTAACAGAAATCAGCTCTCCATTTCTGTCAGTAATGTTACATGTTTTCAATCCTTTACCGCCTCTTGTCTGGATACGATACTCCTCAGCAGGTGTACGTTTACCGAAACCTTTTTCCGTAACAACAAGGACGTCATCTTTCTCTTCAAGGATTTCCATGCCCACAACGATATCTTCGGAGTCAAGGTTGATTCCTTTTACGCCGGTAGCTGTACGCCCCATTGAACGGACATCTGTTTCAGGGAAACGGATCAGCATTCCTTTTTTCGTTCCGATGATCATATCTTTGCTTCCATCCGTCAGCTTAACAGAAATGAGTTCATCATTTTCTCTTAAATTGATGGCAATCAGTCCGTTGGTTCTGATATTAGCGAAGTCAGATACTGGTGTACGTTTGGAAATCCCCTGCTTTGTAGTGAAGAACAGGTACCAGTCATCAACGAATTCTTCAATGCGGATCATCGCATTGACCCACTCGCCTTTATCGACACCCAGCATGTTGATGATCGGAATTCCTTTAGCGGTTCGGCTGAATTCAGGAATTTCGTACCCTTTCGCTTTAAAAGCCTTTCCTTTATTCGTAAAGAAAAGGATTGTATCGTGAGTCGATGTGGTCAGAAGATGTTCAACGAAATCATCTTCATTGGTCCCCATTCCCTGGATTCCTCGTCCACCGCGTTTCTGGCTGCGGTAAGTTGAGACAGGAAGACGCTTGATATAGCCATTATGTGTCAATGTCAGGATGATATTTTCGCGCGGGATAAGATCTTCATCCTCGATCTGCTCAATACCTCCAGCCACAATCTCAGTACGTCGTTCATCATTGAAGCGCTCTTTGATTTCATTCAATTCTCCTCTGATGATATCCAATACTTTTTCTTCATCAGCAAGAATGGCTTTTAGCTCAGCAATTAATTTCACAAGGTCCTGATATTCATTTTCTATCTTGTCACGCTCTAAACCAGTCAGGCGTTGAAGACGCATATCAAGGATCGCCTGTGCCTGCTTTTCGGTAAGGGAGAAGTTCTCCATCAATCCCTCACGAGCAATATCCGTTGTTTGTGAACCACGGATCAAGGCAATGATTTCATCGATATGGTCAAGCGCAATACGCAGTCCTTCAAGGATATGGGCACGCGCTTCCGCTTTCTTCAGTTCGAATTCGGTTCTTCTGCGTATAACTACTTTTTGATGCTCTAAATAGTGATATAGACACTGCTTTAAGTTCAGGACCTTCGGCTGCCCATCAACTAGGGCAAGAAGGTTGATACCGAAGCTTGTCTGCAGCGCCGTCTGTTTATAAAGGTTATTCAGAAGGACATTGGCATTGGCGTCTCTGCGGACTTCAATGACGATTCTCATTCCGTTACGGTCTGATTCATCACGAAGGTCTGTGATGCCGTCAATCTTCTTATCTCTGACCAGGTCAGCGATTTTTTCAATAAGCTTTGCTTTATTGACCTGATAAGGGATTTCATCGACGATGATTGTTTCTTTGCCGTTCGCCTTTGTTTCAATCCTTACTTTAGCTCTCATTGTGATGGAGCCCTTGCCTGATTCATACGCTCTGCGGATTCCGCTTCTGCCGACGATCATTCCCGCAGTAGGGAAGTCAGGGCCCGGAATATAATCCATCAGTTCCTGAATCGTGATTTCAGGGTCATTGCTCAATGCAAGCAGTCCATCAATAACCTCACCCAGCTGGTGGGGAGGAATATTGGTCGCCATTCCGACCGCGATTCCGGATGAACCATTCACCAACAGGTTCGGAAATCGCGAAGGCATTACAATCGGTTCACGTTCTGAACCATCATAGTTGTCCCTGTAGTCGATTGTATCTTTGTTGATATCACGGATTATTTCCATTGAGATTTTGGACATTCTTGCCTCTGTATAACGCATGGCAGCTGCTGAATCTCCATCGACAGATCCAAAGTTTCCGTGGCCATCTACAAGCATGTAACGATAGTTGAAATCCTGTGCCATACGCACCATCGTATCGTAGACAGCAGTGTCACCGTGCGGGTGGTACTTACCGATTACTTCCCCGACGATACGTGCTGATTTCTTATAGGCTTTATCAGATGTCATTCCCAGGTCGTTCATCGCATACAGAATTCTCCTGTGTACGGGCTTAAGGCCGTCCCGTACATCAGGTAATGCACGGGAAACGATAACACTCATTGCATAGTCCAGGAAGGATGTACGCATTTCCTGGCTTATATTAATTTCTTTTACATTAGAACGTGGTGTTTCCGCCATAATAGAAGGGACCTCCTTTTAAAAGGTATTAGTTACTTATGTCCGCTTTTGTTTCTTAAAAGTTTCTTAGTATACAATGCCGTCTTCATGACTCTCCATCGAATAAGGCCTTATGTAAAAGACAGGATAGAAAAATGTTTCTATCCTGCTGATGAATTAAACGTCCAGGTTTTTCACATATGCAGCATTGTCTTCAATAAAGTTCCTGCGCGGCTCTACTTTATCTCCCATCAGCATTTCAAAGGTTTCATCCGCTTCGATTGCATCTTCCAGGCTCACCTGCAGAAGCGTTCTATACTCAGGATCCATTGTTGTTTCCCAGAGCTGCTCAGCATTCATCTCCCCCAGACCTTTATAGCGCTGGATACCAGGTTTAGGCTGGGCAGGCATTTGTGCCAAGGCTTCCTCCAGCTGTTTGTCTGAATAGACATAGTCAACCTTTTTACCTTGCTTAATTTGATACAACGGCGGCTGGGCAATATAAATGTAACCCGCCTCGATGATTTGTCTCATATAACGGTAGAAGAACGTCAACAGCAATGTCCGGATATGTGCTCCATCGACATCGGCATCCGTCATGATGACAACTTTTTGGTAACGGGCCTTTGATATATCAAAATCTTCACCGATTCCTGTTCCGAGGGCTGTAATCATGGCTCGGACTTCATTATTGGATAAAATTTTGTCCAAACGCGCTTTCTCTACGTTGATGATTTTCCCCCTAAGAGGCAGGATTGCCTGGAAGTGGCGATCACGTCCCTGCTTGGCGGATCCGCCGGCAGAGTCTCCCTCAACGATGTAGATTTCACTGATTTTTGGATCCCTGGATGAGCAGTCAGCCAATTTACCAGGCAAGCTGGAAACTTCCAGGGCGCTTTTTCGGCGGGTAAGCTCACGCGCCTTTTTCGCTGCCAATCTCGCTCTGGCTGCCATTAGACCTTTATCGACTACTTTTCTTGCAACAACAGGATTCTCCAGCAGGAATGATTCGAAATGCTCTGAGAACAGCGCATCCGTAATAGTCCTTGCTTCAGAATTACCCAGCTTTGTTTTTGTCTGACCTTCAAACTGAGGGTCAGGATGCTTGATGGAGATAATCGCGGTGATGCCTTCACGTACATCTTCCCCGGAAAGGTTTGCATCACTTTCTTTGTATAAGTTGTTTTTTCGGGCATAATCATTGATAACACGGGTTAATGCCGTCTTGAACCCTGATTCGTGCGTTCCGCCCTCATATGTGTGAATATTGTTGGCGAAAGAATAAAGGTTACTCGCAAATCCATCATTGTATTGAAGGGCGATTTCCACGGAAATATTATCTCTTTCACCTTCAATATAGATAGGTTCTTCATGGACAACTTCTTTTGAACGGTTAAGGTGCTCCACATAAGACTTGATTCCGCCTTCATAATGGTATTCATTTTTTTTATCTTCCACCCGGTTATCTTCGATGATGATTTTGATTCCTCTGTTCAGGAATGCCAGTTCACGCAATCGGTTAGCCAGGATATCAAATTCATATTCCGTTGTTTCAGTGAAAATTTCAGGATCTGGCTTAAAGTGGATGATCGTTCCTGTTACATCTGTTTCTCCTGTTACTTTCAAATCACCGCTTGGTGCCCCTTTTTCGAATTTCTGATAATGGATTTTCCCATCACGGTGTACGAATACTTCCAATTCAGTGGAAAGGGCATTAACAACCGATGCACCCACTCCATGAAGACCGCCTGAAACCTTATAGCCCCCTCCGCCAAATTTACCGCCGGCATGGAGTACCGTCATGATGACTTCTACAGCGGGCCTTCCCATTTTCTCGTGGATACCGACAGGAATTCCGCGTCCGTTATCTCTTACGGTTATGCTGTTGTCCTCTTCAATACTCACTTGAATTTCAGAGCAGTACCCTGCCAAAGCTTCATCGATACTGTTATCAACGATTTCCCATACTAAGTGGTGCAATCCCTTGGAACTGGTGGAACCGATGTACATCCCCGGACGTTTTCTTACCGCTTCCAAACCTTCCAATACCTGTATCTGATTTTCATCATAGGATTGTCTTTGTTCTTGTTCCATCGTCATACCAATTTCACCTACACTTCCTGTGCATGAATCCATGCATGAATATATTATTTTACTCTCACTATCTATTTAAAAGATTGTCATGAGTATTCCATTTCTTCGAACGCTTCTTCAATGTAGTCGATGCCAAAGGTGAAAGATACAGCTGGTCGACGGTGACCACGAGAGACTTATATGTACCCTTTGCAAGGTTGCTCGTCTGTTTTTCTTTCTTCTTAAGGAATAATTGCATTTCTTCAGAGAACTGCACAGTATCTTTATCAATAATGGCAACAATTTCATCCGTTCTAACCATTACATCTTCACCGACATGAATGTACATGGAAACACCTCACTTCACTCTTTCTATATGACCAGTTTCAACTTCAAAGGTTGTAGCATCATTCAGCGTTTGATGATCGATGCCGTCAACACTCGTGGTTGTTACAAATGTTTGGACTTTTCCTTGGATTGTATTCAATAAATGGGACTGCCTGAAATCATCTAATTCAGACAATACAT
This sequence comes from Bacillus sp. AK031, assembly GCF_053903065.1. Taxonomy (NCBI): domain Bacteria; kingdom Bacillati; phylum Bacillota; class Bacilli; order Caryophanales; family Bacillaceae; genus Bacillus; species Bacillus sp. AK031. The sequence goes on from NZ_CP096424.1 coordinate 4,295,933, forward strand.
CATCTAAAAGCAAAATCGGATATTCTTTTATCTCGGAATGGATCAGTTCTATTTCAGCAAGTTTCAAAGAAAGGGCGGTTGTTCGCTGCTGTCCCTGTGAACCGAATGTCTGGACATCCCTGTCATTGACAAAGAATTGAAGATCATCACGGTGAGGGCCGGCAAGCGTAACGCCTCTGTCTATTTCACGCTGCCTGATTGTATGAAACTTTTCGGCTATTATCTCTATCATTTTCGACCAATCTTGATCATCGCATACATCAATAGACGGCTTATATTGAATATCGAGCGTTTCAAGACCCCTTGATATACCTGAATGTATCGGCCGTGCCCATTCTTGGAGAAGTTCTATGAACTCAAATCGCTTCCTGATTATTTTCGCAGAGACCTCTGTCAGCTGCTCTGTCAGGACATCCAGCATCGTTTCATCCTTCTGCTTCCTCGTCTGAAGCATTTTCAGGTAATGATTCCGCTGCTGAAGGATCTTTTGGTACAAAGCGATATCATGCAAATAGACAGGGGATACCTGCCCAATTTCCATATCAATAAAACGACGCCTAACTTGAGGGCTCCCTTTTACAAGATGGAGATCTTCAGGCGCAAACATGACGACATTCATATTTCCTACATACTGGCTCAGTTTCTTCTGTTCAATATGATTGGATTTGGCTTTCTTTCCCTTTTTGGAAATGACTAACTCCAAGGGAAGCGAGCCATTATGTTTTTGTATCCTGCCTTTTATTTTAGCATATTCCTCATCCCAGCGTATTAAATCTTTATCATTTGAAGTGCGATGGGATTTCGCCATTGCCAAAACATAGATTGACTCCATGATATTCGTCTTTCCCTGGGCATTTTCCCCCAGTATCACGTTCACATTGTTTTCAAAAGAGATATCAATGGAATCATAATTCCGATAGTTTTTAAGCTGAATTTCTTCAATGTACATTTAAAGACATCCTCTATCCTTCGTCAGAGATGATGAAAGCTCCATTTTCCTCGATTTCAATCTTGTCCCCAACCCTCAGTTTTCTTCCTCTTCTTTGATCCTGCTCGCCATTGACAAAGACTTCATATTCACTCAGAAACCATTTCGCCATACCGCCTGATTGGATAACCTCAGCCAGCTTTAAAAATTGTCCCAATGTAATATATTCAGTTTCGATTGCAATTTGCTTTTCCACGATGTATCACTACTTTCCGGCATTAATATCTAATTATTTATTTTACTATATTTTCTCCCTAATACAAAACACAACCTGTATTCAGCTGCCTGCTTGCCCGTAAAAGAAAAAAAGACCGGCTTTATAACGTCATGTTGTTATATAGCCAGTCATCATAAGAATTATTTTTACGAATTAATACGTTCTTACCGGCAGGATCAGCTGCAGGATTGAATCATCATGAAGCGGTTTGATGACAAATGGTCGCATCGCCCCGGTAAAGTTGATGTGAATTTCTGTTCCTTCCAGTGCTTTAAGAGCATCCATCATATATTTTGCACTAAAGGAGATTTTCAGTTCCTCTCCATCAATCGCCTGACTTTGCACCTGTTCAATGACCTTACCGATTTCCGGTGTATTCGAAGATATCTCGATAATTCCGTTATCGATTGTCGACAATTTCACGACATTGTTTCGTCCCTCTCTTGCAAGAAGTGAAGCACGGTCGATCGCTTGTAAAAATTCTTTTGTCGTCAAAGTCAGTTCCGTTTTGCTTTCATTCGGAATCAGGCGGCTGGTGTCCGGATAATTCCCTTCAAGCAATCTGGAAAAGAACAATAGATGTTTCGCTTTAAATAGAACCTGATTTTCAGTGATGACAATTTCAACCGGTTCAGAATTATCATCAAGAATTTTACTTAATTCCGTCAAACTCTTTCCTGGTATAACAATGTTATATTCATTTCCATTATCATTTTCCAGCGGAGCTTTTCTCATCGCCAAACGGTGGCTGTCTGTTGCAATACAGGAAAGTTCGCCATTTTCAACCTTCCAGTTTACACCTGTCAAGATAGGGCGTGTTTCTGAGGTGGACACTGCGAATACAGTTTGTCTGATCATTGTTTTCAGAAGATCAGTTGGAACTTTTACAGCGTTACCTTCTTCTATTTGCGGCAAATGTGGATATTCTTCTGGATCCAGGCCATTCAGGTTGAATTCTGCTTTACCGGAACGGATGACGGTTTGCAAGTGGTTTTGAACCTCAATTTCTACGGTATCCATTGGCAGTTTCTTAACAATCTCACTGAAAAACTTTGCTTGCAGAACAATACCGCCAGTTTCAATGACTTCTACGATCTCGCTGCCTTCTTCCTCTTTTGGGATAAAAGATTCAATTGAAATATCAGAATCGCTTCCTGTCAAAGTCACTCCTTCATCATTAGCGATAATTTTAATTCCTGTAAGAATTGGAATAGTTGTTCTTGATGTTACAGCCTTCATTACATCTCCGACGCTTTGAACAAGATCGTCCCTTTGGATAACAAATTTCATTATCTTTTCCTCCAGTTTAAGCATAATTTTTTTACTGCAGCATATACTAATATATTTATAAAAAAATAGTACTAGTAGTAATAGGGCCTGTTAGTATGTGGATAAGTGGCAAAAACGAAAGTAAACACAGTCTATCCACATGTGGACAGACTGTGTGAAAGTATAGCAAAGTTATCAACACTATTAAGGATAACTGTTTATGAAATTTGGCAGGATTCAGCAGTAAGCGAAAAAAAAGCAGTGGTAAAATCCGTACGCCGCTGAGCGGGGCACTCCCGCTTTTTATCAATCCAGCTCCAGTGCCCCAGCGGCTAGCGTACTGCCCATCCCCTCCTTCCGATAAGTCAACATCAACTCACTTTGTTCGTTGTGTTTCCTTTATCTCATGCGGGGCTGGTACAGTCCGTACGCCGCTGAGCGGGGCACTTCCGCTTTTTATTTAAGCGTATCCCTGATTTCTTTGAGTTGATGTTGGAATCCGGAGTCGGCTCCAAGCATTTTTGAGATTTTTTCATGAGCATGGATGACGGTCGTGTGATCTCTGCCGCCAAATTCCTCTCCGATTTTCGGAAGTGAAAAATCCGTCATTTCACGAGAGAGATACATTGCGATCTGGCGAGGGAAAGCAATAGACTTTGTCCTCTTTTTCGCTTTGAAATCCTCGAGTTTCACATTGAAATGTTCCCCGACGACCCTTTGAATATCGGCAATCGTAATGACTTTTGGTTTGGAGCTCGGAATGATGTCTTTCAACGCTTCTGCTGCCAAATCGGCATTAATATCTTTATTGATTAAAGATGAATAAGCGACAACTCTGATAAGTGCGCCTTCGAGTTCACGGATATTGGAATCGATCTGATTGGCGATATAGAGCATCGCTTCATTAGGAATATCCAACCCTTCCGCTTTCGCTTTTTTCCTCAAAATCGCAATCCTGGTTTCAAGATCAGGTGGTGTGATATCGGTGATCAATCCCCATTCGAAACGGGAACGAAGCCTGTCTTCAAGCGTTGGAATCTCTTTTGGAGGCCTGTCACTTGAGATGACGATCTGTTTACTTTCTTCATGCAATGTGTTGAATGTATGGAAAAACTCTTCTTGCGTTTGTTCTTTTCCTGCAAGGAACTGAATATCATCTATAAGCAAAACGTCGACATTACGGTATTTGTTTCGGAAGTCTACCGCTTTATTGTCACGAATGGAGTTAATAAATTCATTTGTAAATTTTTCAGACGATAAATAAACCACTTTTGCAGCTGGATTATGTTCCAAAACGTAATGGCCAATGGCATGCATCAAGTGGGTTTTCCCCAATCCTACTCCACCATAAATAAACAATGGATTATAGGCTTTTGCGGGAGCTTCGGCTACGGCTAATGACGCAGCATGGGCAAACCGGTTTCCTGAACCAATGACAAAGGTATCAAACATGTATTTGGGATTAAGCATATTTTGCTGAAAATCCTGTCCCTCGTCATTATCGGCTGTTTTCTTGGGAGGTACCGGTATATCAAATTCTTCCGGTTCCTGGTTCTGCGGAATAATAAATTTAACAATAAGTTCTTCACCAGTAATATCTAGCAGAACCCCGGAAATTAATTGAGAGTACCTTCCTTCAAGCCAATCTCTCGCGAATTCGTTG
>NZ_CP096425.1:0-10598 GCF_053903065.1 Bacillus sp. AK031
TCGCGTTATCACGATCCCTTGTTTTATCGATTAGAGATTTCAATTCAAATAACATGTTTATATCACGTTCATAAAAGATTCTCTGGTCCTTATCATTCCGTTCGAATTGATAATCTTCCTTTTCTATGGCCAGGCACCATTGACGAAGAGTACTTGCGTTTATTTCAAGCTTTAAAGCTACATCTTTTGAAAAATATCCAAAATCACTCATTATAAATTCGCCTCCTAGTCGCGATATTAATACGTTTCTATAAAAGAAGATAAAATCCTGCAATCAACACTTGATTATTGTAACACAAATCATTTATGATAAATGTAACAAATATCAAGTTTGAGGGTGATTATATGAAGAAGCTATCGATCTATAAAGAGAATGGCGAATTTGTAATTGAACGTACAAATGAATTCAATCATGCCACCAAGAGACTTTTCGCCTCTGAAGAAGGACTGAAGGATGGTATCCAGGCGTATATGGATTTTCTTGATGAATATGAACTCAATGTGTCAGATGAATTGTGGGCTACTGTGATCAACATTCTGAACAGTCCTAAGATGTATCAGAGAGAGCAGTTGTACATTTTATTCGCTTTGCATAAGAAAATGTACGATGTTCGGTGGAATGGAGCTTCAGGAGACCATGAGGAGCTTAAGAAGGAATTCGTGCAGCTGGCCAAACAAAATGGAGTTCACCAGGAAGTCCAGAACACAATGTTTGAGCAACTCTACATACCTCCGTATGAAGAAGACAAGCTGCCGGATCACCTGAAGGCTAATTCTCATGGAGGAAGACGGGAAGGAGCCGGCCGGCCATCGGTGGGAACTACCAGGAGAGTAGCTTTGACTCTTCCGGATGAAATTTGGGAAATGATTGATAAACGAAAAGAAACGTGGGGAGCGAGCCAGTCTGCCACTTTACGAATGATGATTGAGGGTTATTTTTACTCGGAAGACGAGGAGTAAAATATACAACTTTTATACAAAAAACAAGGGTGTTCCAACATTGGGGCACCCTTAGAAACATTGATAAATCAACATTTGTATATAAATTCAAAATCTGCCTTTTTAGGCCATAAGAAAAACCCTTTAACACCAAGGGTTCTAAGAACACTTCCTATAATAAAGAATTATGTCAAATACACAGTTTATTCAAAATGAAATAGCTCTTAATTTCCTGAATTTGTTATTATAAGAAAGGTGAAATACATAATATAGGAGCTGCTTTAGCATGAGCAAGTCGAAAAAAGATCTAACTGACCCAGTCCATATTAAGCAAATAATGATCTCCCGGTTAATATTAATCGCTGTTTGCGTACTTATTTTAATCATCATGGCAATAAAAGAGTTTTCCATTCTTTTCGCATTGATAGCCATCACTGTCGGTGCTGGAAATTCCATTTATCTTTTTAAAGATATAGAAAATCTGAAAAACATTACTGACTAGTAAAAAGCTTTTCTCCTAAAAGTCTAATAAATAAACTATAAAGAGAACGGATAATATTGGTCCCTTTATAGTTTATTAATTTTATTTTACCCTACTATTGAGAGCTACAGAATTATTATTTAGCACATTAGATTCCTTATCTAAGGATAGCATGTTAATTGTATATTCCACCTCTAGTATAACCATGGCCGTCGATTCTTAGAAACACTTTAGTTCGGCCTGATACATCTGCAGTAAAACTCGTGGTATAACCTTGGGAAGTGGTTACACTATTATATACTCTTTTCTGTGCAGCATTAATCCAACCATCAAGTGTGTCTTTGTACAGTCTATACAACATGCTAGTTCCACCTTCTAACTTTTGCTCGTTAATCCCTAAGATCAGCGAAGGACCGGGAACGTAAAAATTACTAGTGTATAGCTCGTTTTTAAATGTACCATAAAAACTCTTCACCAGGACTCCAGAAGACATCATACCAACTTCATATTCGTCAGTTTGAACTCCATAAATTTGTTCTTTTTCTGCCTTTTCTTTTTCAATTAACTTTGTTACATCGTTGCTTCTTTTCACCATTTTAAAATCTGTGTTCTTTTCCAAATATTTATCTAGAATTTTGATGTGCCAATCACCTTTCGATTTTTCAAGGTTAACCTTATGTTCATAGACATAACCCGACTTATATTCCATTTTAACTGTATAAAGTACCTTGCTAGAGCTAATAGCCTTTTTTTCTATAATTTCATACCCTAATAGGGGATCTCCATTAAGAGAACCGTCTACATATGCTTTCATTTTTTCTTCATCAGTTTCATATCGTTCATCGATTACTCTGTTAGCATATAATTCCATATTACTGTTAACACGTAAATCAAGTATTTCTCTCACAGCTGCATCTGGATCAATAGTATTTTTTTCAGACGCAAAGATAGTACTAGGTAATAAGATTGAAACAATTAAAACAAATAAAATTGTAGTGATTTTTTTCATTGTTATTCCTCCTTTTACTGTAATATATAAATAATACACCAGTTATGGTAATAATAGGATATTCTTATAGGCATGTTTTTTAAAAGTTATAATACTTACAATACATTAACAAATAGTAGCAATTTGTAATCTTATAAATAAGAGTTTGGTTGCCTTTAGGGCAACCTCTTTTTGCCTTTAAGGCACCTACGTAAATTACATAAAATTAGGGTTGCAATACAAGAGGCGAATTGTTATTAAATATAGAGTGAGAAGAGAGAGAGTTTTTATAGTAGTTTACAGTACTGGTATATAAGTGTTTATAGCGTTTTTTGTGTGTTGTAAATCTGCAACACTTCCGTTGTAAATTTACAACACACAAAAACATAAAAAAAGTGTGAGAAATCTCTCACACTTTAAAATAGTTTATCGGGAATATCTTTTAAAATCTTCATCTTCATTGCCTTATGAAACATCACTTGCAAAGCATCACTTACATTGTCTTTATCTCCTGCATATAAGACGTGAGGATTGATAAAAATGGCATACGCTTTAGCATTATTACCTTCTATTCCAGATTCTGCTTTAGCTACAATTCCTTTTTTCTTTAAGCTATTAATTACTGTACTGGTGTTTGATCTATTACTTTTAATTAGTTTAGCAATCTCTGAAATATTAGCCGGGACCGGATTTTTCGTCTTAATATCTAAAACTATACAATTACTTGAAAAAGCAATATAAGGTACAATATCCGCCAAGAAAATTTTTTCTCTATCAGTTAAATAATTGTTTTTATATAAGTATCTTAAATTTTCCTGCAAGTGTTGGGCAAACCTCACTTTCGATTGAGGAGAGCGTTTAGTTCCAATGAAAATCTCTTTATTTCCAGAAGCCTTACTTAAAACCTCTAAAGCTTCGGTAATACTCTCTTGAGGAACTCCAAAATGCTCTAAAGTCTTTAAAAGTTCTTCATTTTTAAAATCTCGTTTTCTAGCATTCTTTTCAGCCTGGTCAAAATCTACAATATTATTTTTTTTCATCTAATTCCTCTCCCTATGTAGCAGGAATTAGCCCCTATGTGTTAGTATTAATATAAATAAGTTGATATAGGGACTTTTCCCTCGTATTTCGAGAAACCGCCTATCCGGCCAAAGATGGGGCGGTTTTTCTTATTTCTTTATAATTCGACAATACCAATAATTTCCCTTCTTTACTACCCTTTTCTTTATTCCTCTCTCACTTTCTAAACTTCTACTAATTTCTGTTCAGGTGCTCTTTCTAAAACTTTTACTACTTTTTTATATCTTTTTTTTGTTTCCTCAAATTCTTCTCTAAATACGTTCATTACTAAAACAGACTTAAAACCGTGTTTAGTACGAACTAAAACAATATCTCCTTGCTTAATTGGATCTTCTCTTAAAACTTTCGGTATATTCCAGTTGTATGTTTTATTGGTATTAAGCTCTATAACTCCACCCTCGTTTTTCATTATATGAAATCCTGAAATTGTATTATTGTTCTCCATTTCCCTTCCACCTCTCTACTTTTAGCTTCAAGCTCTTTAGGAGCTTATCATCTATTCTCTTAGGCTTGTACCCCATCCGATCAATCAAGATCCCCTCTAAAACTCTCAGACGCGCCGTATAGCGCCGATATTCACTTTCAGCAAAGTCCAAGGTGCCAGAATCAACTTCAATCGATTCTGCCCCCTTCTGGACCGTTCTCATAAGGTTATAACAATTCGTCCGCTCTTCCCGAACCAACCGAACAAGGATTAATAAATCATACGTATGAAACAAAATCAGTTCATTAAAAGGTAGCTCACATTGATCTAAGTGAATAAAATCCTTCAGCTGCGGCCGGGGTTTTCTCAAAGGAGCACCACAGAACTCACACTCTTCTCTTAAACTATCATTTTCTGTCTGACAGTATGAACAGATCATCCTTCAAATCCTTTGCTATAAAGAGGCTCGTAAAATATCTCTTTAAATCTTTCTAACGCCACATACCCAGAAATCTTATAATCGCTGGGATTTTCATTAAGATGGATAATTTCCTCTAAAGAAAAATAACCCTCTTGTTTTTTTCGGAATATCGGTAAATCTGTACCTAAAACTTCATTGGCTTTGTACATTGCATATCCACCTCTCTAAAGACGATTCTCTCTAGCCTTTAAGGCTACTAGACTGCCATCAAGGCAGTCCTTTACGGTAAGGTCTTCAGAAGCTCTTCATTCACGTCAAATAATTGTTCGCTGTAATGCTCCTGTAAGTAATCGGCTTGTTTCTTGGCTATCCTGAATTCTTCTCTCCACTTTTTCTCTTTCTGGATGATTCGTCTTTGTTCTTCAGGTAGATCACGTAATGGAATATCCCTGCTGTCATAGAGAATGGTCTCAGATCGCTCAGAAATATCGGCTGCTGTTTCAGTGGTAATAGTTTTTAAAACATATACAAGTTCCAAAGCTTCCTGGCTATCTAAATAATGATACGCTCTCTGGAAAAGATAACTCCGGTTCATCACTGCTAAAGAAAATTCACTTATAGACATTTTCGACCTCATTTTCCGGAATGATTAATTTCTCTTCCTGAACTTCGTACACAATCTCCTTCTCTTTTTTGGATTTCTCCACGTCAATGTTCAATAACTTCTCCTTATGCTTGTCTACAGCACCTTTCATTCCATACGCCACCTTTTCAGCTTGATCCTCCCCGACAATATCAAAATACTTCTCGAAAATAGCTCCCACCTGGATCAAACGTCGGGTACGCTCTTTTCGTTCTTTCTGTTGAAGCCGGCTCGCCACTTGCTGTTTCTTCGCCTTGATCTTCTCCATCTTTTCCTCTAATTCTCTTAAACGTTCTTCATCCGTTTTGCGCGCCATCTTCTCTCCACCACCTTGATTATTTTTTATGCTTTTTATTTTACCGTACTATCGAGGAAAATACTACCTAAAATGCTGGAATATCCCTATCGCCTGTGGTATGATTCCCTTAGAACGAAAGAGATAAGGGCGCACTTACACAAACTATCGTTTGTCGTGCGGTTGCTTCGCAACAAAGGTCAAAAGTCTTCGCCTTATCCGGCGAATTGCTAACGCAATAAAACCTCATCGCCTATCGGCGAATCCAAAACAGAAAGAACAGCACCTTCGGTACTTCCCTTTCCGTTTCGGCCAAAAGGTTTTCGCAATCGCCTGCGAAATCTCTTTCCTAATCGCGTAGCGTCAAAATCAAAAGGAGGTGAGAATCATGGCCATCTATCATTTTTCAGTACAGGTTATTTCAAGAGGTAAAGGACAGTCGGCTGTTGCTGCGGCTGCTTATCGTTCTGGTGATCGATTAATGGATGAACGCACCGGCGAGGAAAAATTCTATCAGCGAGAGCATCAACCAGATACCATGATTCTTACCCCTTCCAACTCTCCAGATTGGGTTCAAGATCGAGAGCGCCTTTGGAATGAAGTCGAGAAATCCGAAACAAGAATTAACTCTCGTTTAGCCAGGGAAATCAATATTGCTTTGCCGAGAGAATTAAACCATGACCAACAAAGAGAATTAATCCGGAATTATGTTCAAGAGCAATTCGTTAATCAAGGTATGATCGCTGATATTGCGATACATAGAGACGATAAAGAAAACCCTCATGCTCACGTCATGTTGACGACTCGTGAAATGACAGTTGAAGGGTTTGGTCCGAAAAATCGGGACTGGAATAAAAAAGAACTCCTGGAACAATGGCGGGAAGAATGGACGAACCATGCCAATAAAGCGTTAGAAAAAGAGGGGATTCAAGACCGGATTTCCCACCTTTCTCATGAAGCTCGTGGGCTTGAACAGCTTCCGACTGTCCATCTTGGCTACGTTGCACATGAAATGGAGAAGCGTGGAGTGCAGTCCGATCGGGGAAACATCAATCGTGAACGACAAGAACACAATGCCCTTGTGGTGGATCTGCAGAAGTACCGGGAAGAGAAAAAAGCCCTGGAACAAAAGCGAGCGCACCAGGAAGAACAAAGACAAAAAGCTGAACGATTCAATACGGCTGCCGAACGTGTAGATCTACAAAAAGCTTCCAACGTTTTGAAGGCTGAACCAACTCTACCTACTATCCAAAGGCGATATGAACAGCTTGATAAATGGAATAAACGTCTGAATAAAAACGACAGCTATATCCGTTGGAAGAGCCAGACGATCCGGGAAGCTTCTGAACATTTCCGATGGAGCAACGCAGCTCAACAGCTGATCCAGAAAGCCGAACAGCGAATCGAATCGATCAACTGGCTCAACCCATTGAAATTAAAGGAAAATCGAATGATCAAGGAAAGAGCAGAACAGGATATTTCCAAAGCAAAAGAAAGTCTTAAGCATCATGATGTAAAGCTCGATTATCATCGGGAAAAACTTGATTTTCAAACGGAATCTGAATTTAACCAGGTCAAAGAGCAGCATGAAACCGATCGCCCAAACCTTGTTCAGAAAAACCAAGACGCTCGTAAATACATCAATGCTGAAAAAGAGACTCTTCAGAAGGCCGAGAAGGCCCTTAAAAACGCATTTATTCGTAAAACAGCATCTTTGTACCCTAATCGTCCTGAAATGCGTTACATTAGTTTCCAAACGGCTACAAGGATTGATGACCTCAACAAAAAACAAGGAAAAATTATTCCGGTTGAGAGCGTTGAACAAACACTAAATAAAAAGCGTACAGAGATTCAACGATTAAAAGGAGAAATTGGCCGGGTTGATCAAAATAAATTTCGTCTGAAGCGTGCTGAAAGCTATCTGAAGGAATATGAAAAGTTCCAAGCGACCGTTGAGAAATATGAGAACAATCCATTCCTGAAAGGGAAAATGATGGTCTCCAAGTCGACGAAACGAGAATATGAAGATGCCGTTGTTGCCCGGGACAGCAACAATAATCTTATGCAACAAGAAGGAGTTTCTGGAAGAGCCGACTTTGAAAAACAGGTTCAATCTCTCGCCAAAATGGAACCCCAAATTCCAGAATTCAAAGCACAGATCCAGACCCAGGAACGAGGTTTTGGTTTGTTGGAGGCCTTCTTAATTGGGGTTCAACAAGCGAGCAGGGAAATGACTAGGCAACAACAGCGCCATAAGCAGCCGGTTACAAGAAACAGAAAATCAAGACAACGACATCAAGAATGGGAACAAGAGAGGTAAACAGCGAAAAACAACCTGAAGCTCTAGGGCTTCAGGTTGTTTAAGAATTCTTTTTTTAAAGTCTTTACAATAAATAAAGTTTGAAAAGTTGAGTAACCTAAACCTGCGATAGTCAAAACAACACCACTGTAAATAATCCTTTTTCTTTGTCTTGTTTGAGAATAGTACGTAAAACAAGCATGTAACAACATGCAAAACACCATACAAAGTGGCATAAGAATTTTCATCCTGTTTTCTCCTTTCTGCAATTTAGACTTTCCAAAAAAGGAAAACGTATGAGAATGAATAGCGAAAAGCTATTCATTCTCATACGTTTTCCTTTCTTTATATCAATCATGTTTCAGGCTTTTTTACCCTTAAACTAGTTTAAAACTAAACTAAACTAGTTTAAAACTAAACTGAACTAGTTTAAAACTAAACTGAACTAGTTTAAAACTAAACTGAACTAGTTTAAAACTAGTTTATACCTCGGTTGAAGATATAAAAGCGAATGAGAAAAGAATGTTCGTTTGTAATTTCACAAGCGAAGAATTCTAAAATTTGAATACTGAAACAAAAAGTTCCTATTAAGTTGAGACTACCTTCAAAATTTCAGAAAAAATTTTGAAGGTGTGTTTTATAATATCAAAAGAAGCAGCCACTATATTAAGTGGCTGCTTCTAACCTTTGGGATACTTGATTTAATAATCTAATCTCCTCTGTAATTTCCATGATTTTTTCGGTTTTAGTTATCGAAGAATATTCATTTAAAATAAATCTTGTTGAAAAAATTAATAATATAAAGCCAAATATAGTTATGCCAATGGTTAAAAAGATTACATCTCCGATATTCTGAAGAAATAATGTAATTAGTAGTGGAAATATTGAAGTAGCTATCCCTAAATAAATTGTTTTTTTGAACTGATTTCCACTTTGGCTTTTCTGAAGTCTGCGCTGCAGTGAACTCTCTACCAGTTTATTCTCTTTTTCTTGATTCAAATCAACACTTGTTCGTATGCAAACATTTTCAATAAATTCTTTTCTTATCTGAAGATCAAAATCTTCCAGACTCCCATACCTCTTTTCTGTTAATTTAAAATGTAGATAGCTAGCCAGTCCAATAGTTGTTAAATAAATAAACACTGCACCTAGTGCATAAGCGATTTTATCTGTAAAAGCTAAATATACCATTCCTACAGCCTCAATCAGAATTATAAATAGAAAAATATAATTTTTTTATTTTCCTTTAAAGAATTAATTATCTGGTTATGAGGATCATAGACCTTTCCATATTCCTGCAATATTTTATCAGTTATATTCAACCTTATCCCTCCTGTTCTTTTGTATTATTACGGTTATCTTGAATTAAAAGTTTCAAATAAATAAAAAAACACTTCTATTTAAAGAAGTGTTTTTTTATTTATTTGCTATATGAGACCATAAGATAAGATCTGTCTACTGACTTGTGTAATAAAAGAATGTTATTGAATTTCCATATATCCTTTTAGTTTTCACCCAATATTCAGGACTAATAAGTCTCTTCAGAACGAATTTTTAACTTCTATTTATATTTAACCTTCATCATTAGTGATATAAGTTGAGGTGCCACCAATTTGGTATCTCAATGAAGAATCTTTATAATAGGAAACATTGTGCTGTACCTGTAGAGTAGATCCAGCCATTCTAAATTGCTTAATATCCCTCATGTATACCCAACTACCTTTATTAGCGATCATCCAATTTCCGACAATACCACTCAAACCAAGTAAAGGAATTCCCATCGTTAAACCAATTGCTGAAGCTGCTGAAGCTAAAGTAGTATAAACTAATTTGTGATCATAATAACTTGTACCCCCATATGTCCATGTAGAATCTCCGCCTCCACCTGGATTTGTAACTGCGTAAGTTGTAGGGCCACCTGTTTTTGCTGTTGGAATATTAATTACTCCATTTTGGTTGATTGCAGTACCTGTCAAACTATTGAAAGAGTTTGTCTCATCCGCAGTTTTAGTAACTTCTTTAGTTTCGTAGGTTGATTGTGCCTCTTCGTTAGTATCAAATCCACTAGCTGCAGCACCAAAAGGTGTTAATGTAGTAGCTGCTAATGCTAGTGATAATGATGTTATTACTAATTTTTTCATAGTTGTTATTTCTCTCCCTTTTCCTTCTAATAATGTTTACATTGAGACTATAAACCAGTAATACCAAAAATTCCTATTCTAGTATAATAGTCGCTGAGTCTAAATAGGTAAAAAAATCCCAATAAGTCTCCTTTTTTCTACATGAATTGCCAAAAAATATTCTTTCGGGCATATTTTTTGAATAATAAATAAACACCCTTGTGAAGAATGGAAGAAAATGAGACTATATTTACATAATATTTTAATTTAAGAAGGAGATAAGCTTATGAACAACAAGAATTTAACCTTCATTCAAATTTTAGGTGTAATAGGTTTCCTCTTAGCGATCTTTGGTTTTCAATGGGGATGGTTTGTTGGATTTTTATGTACCGGAATCTTTTTTCTTTTTAGAAAAACAAATAAACAAAAGTTGTTAAATTATACAGCCGGAGTTGTAGCAGTTCTATATTCTTTTTACTACATGTTTTCTTTTATAATTTAACTAAAATAGGAAACATCCCCTTCAATAAAGAGGATGTTTCCTATTTGTCTGAAATGGATCTATTTTTTAAAAATTCGGTTGAAAAATCCTTTTCTATATTTCTTTTCTTCTTTAGTAGCCAATAATAGCTGTTTCGTCTCCTGACTCTCTCTCAGTGATTCCATCAATAAAGCATCTCTTTTCTCCTGACGTTCTTCTTGTTTCTCCAGTCGTTCTTCTATGTACTTCTGCTGTTGATCCATCTTTTTCATAAATTCCTGAAGTAGTTCGTTTTGTTGTCGTACAGTCTCTTTCAAATCCAAAATTTCTTCATGAGAACGCGCCTCACTATCACGTTTTTTTCCATTAACGCTTAGCGTGTTTATCGCGTTATTATCTGAATTATACCTTGATACAATGGACTTTA